>CAZTTW010000033.1:0-14139 GCA_964616265.1 uncultured Myxococcales bacterium
TTCGACGAATCCAAGCGAAGGCCGAAATTCATCCGCAAGGCCATCCGCCAGGGCGAACAGCTTTTGACTTCGGCGACCGAGCTAGAAAGCTTCGCGCGCGACCGAGTCCGACGTTAGGCCGCGGGCTTGCCTTCGACCAGTTGCTTGAGTGCCTCGAGCACGGAGCGCCAGTTGGCGGCCGAGTGATCGGCGCTCGCTTGCGTATCGACGTTGGATTGGTGAATGGTCAGGCGGACGCCATCGTCCACGGGAACCAGATCGAAGCGAATGATCTGGCGTGTCTCGAGCTTGTCGGGGGCGCCGCTGAAGCTGCTCCAGTAGTTGTACGAGAGGCTCTTGCCCGGCTGGAACGACAGCACGATGCCACGGTCTTCGTACGACTTTCCCTGCCACTCGCCGCGAAAGAAAAGCGGCGAGCCGACCTTCCAATCGGTCACGAGATTCGTGCCGAAGAAATACTGTTTTACGATTTCGGGTTTGGTGAGCGCGTCCCAAACGGCCTCGACCGACGCTCGAATGTCCTGCGAAACGGTTGCTGAGAACGGCATGCCGGCAAGCCTGACAGATACAGCACGCGCTTTCTAATCGTCTCTGGTGCCCCAGACGAATGTCCGATAACAGATATTATGTCAACTACGCTCAACGAAGGCGAAACGTAGCCGGTGGCGATTTCCTTTCGCCCTTCCCCGGCGGCTCCAAGCTACTTCTGCGGACTGAGGCTCTCGACCTTGTCGCGCTGGAGCATCCGCAGCTCGACAAGCACCGACTCCAAAGCGGCGGTGCGCGCCGGCTGCGCTTCGATCGCCGCGATTGCCTTTTCCAAGGCGTCCCTATCGCTCAGCACGCGGGCACGGATGGCTTCGTACATTTCGCGGAAGCTGGCGTGGAACGCGTGGAGCTCGTCGCGCTTGCGAAGGGTCCGGAGGTCGGGCGGCAAGCGGTTGTCACGAACGCGCGCAAAGGCCAACCCGATGTTGTGCAGCGGCCCCGCTATCTTGTGGGTCATCCAGATGCCGGCTGCGGTCACCGTGACCAGCAGGATCGCGCCGAACCCGACGATACCCCACAGGACCACGCGGTCGTTTGCCAAGAACTGCGCACGCAGCTCTTGTTCGGACGCTGGGTCCACGGCTGCGGTCATGGTCACGATGCGCGTGGTTTCTTGGGTCGCTACGTAGATCCGGTAGCCGAGAAAAGCTGTCAGGAATACGGCGATGACAAGGATGAACACCGTAAAACGCAGCTGAAGACCGACATCGAGCAAGTAGTTGCGCAATTTGCGCTTTTGCTGCTGCACACGTTCAGGTTTGGTCATGAAGAAACTCCTAGTCCTCGTTCCACCCGCAGCTAGCCACCACCCTGGGATTTGAAAAAGTCGGCGAGACTGTCGCCCAGCTGCCCCGCCGAGGCTTCCAGGCAATCGCGCCGAGCATTCTGCCTGTCACGGTCGCGTTTTCCACCTTGCACGGCAGCGCCCGCGCTCGTCCACAAGATCACGCTGCGAGACGGCCAGCGCGCCACCATGGCTTTGACCTCGCAGCTGGTTTCCACGGCCGAGCCGGCTTCCTTTTCGTCCAGGTTGAGAACATTGCCGTCCACGATGAAGGCCGGCTTGCCGCCCTTGCCAAGATTCTTTTCATCGGCGCCTTCCGTCACCGCGAGGTGCGGAAGTTTCTCCAGCGACTGCCGCAAGGCGATTCGTAAGATCCCGAGCAACACGGCGTCCGCAGCTTTGCTGCCGCCACTAAATGGACCAAGCTTCAAGTAAAGCTTTCGATCTTTGTTGCTCTCCGGTTCCGGGGGCTTGCTCGGCGCGAACGACGCCAGGGCCTTCTCGGCCTGACCTCGCACGAATCCGTCGGGCTCCCGAACAAGGAGATTCTTGAGTGCCAAGACGGCGGCATCGCCCCCGAGCTTTCCGAGAGACTGTGCCGCCATCGCTCGCACGGTCTTGTTCTCGTCCGAGAGCGCCCCAATCAACGGATTGACGCCAGCCTTGTCGCCCAGCTTGCCCAGAAGAAGCGCCGCTTGGGTGCGCACCTTGAAGCTCGGATCGCCAAGCAAGGCCGCGGCGAGACTATCGACCTTGCCGGCGAAAGCCGGAGTCGCTGTGAGAAGCAGAGCAACGACCGCCAGGCCCGCCGCGAGGTCGGCTCTGCGAGAAGGCATCATTCCGAAGAACGGCGCCCCCTCGCCGACCAATGCGACGGAAAATCTAAGATGAACGCGGTCCCCGCGGCCGGCACGTCTTCGACAACGAGCGTGCCGTGGTGAACCTCGACGATGACCTTGGCCAACGCCAAAGCAACCCGGTGCACGGCTCGCGTTGCTCTCTCCTTGGTGTGCCCGATGTACGGGTCGAAAAGCGTGGCCCGAGCAATCTCGGGGATGACGAAGCGATCGCCGAAGACCTTCAAACGCGCCACGCCACGATCGGACGTCACGGAAAGAACGCAGGTCCGATTCTCGGCCTGGCGCAAAACATAATTGGCAAGGTTGACGACCGCTTCCTTGACGTAGTTCGCGTCGCCGTGAACCGGCTGCGCGTAGGAAGAGCTTTCCACGATGATCTCCTTGCCTTCGTGGCTGGCCAGCGGCGCCAAGCTAGCAGCGGCCGCTTCGCAAATCCCGGCCAGAAGGAAATTCTCTTCCTTGAGCGACACATCTCCGGATTCGAAACGCTCGAACTCCAAAACCGTGCGTAGGCTACGGACCAGCTCACGGAATGTCGCGCGCGTATCGGTAAGGCATTCGTCGAGCTCGGCATCGACCTTGCGGCCGTGCACCTGGGCCTGCTGGGCAACGTATTCGAAGTTGGCCTGGATGGCGCCGAGAGCGTTCTGGATGTCGTGCACCAAGCCGCGAACCCAGCGTCGCTTGCTGGAGATCGTGTTCCCCTGAGCAACGCGCTTGCCGTCGAGCTTGCGAAAAATAGCCTGCGAGCGCAAGAGCGCCCACAAACGCGCACGGCGCTCCTCCTTGCTCGTCAAAGGGCTGAAGATCGCGTCCGCGCCGGCCGCCAGGGCATCGAGTCTCAAGACCTCGGCTTGCTTCGACTGCGGGGTGACCAGGACGACGGGAAGGAAATGCGTTCTTGTATTGCCCTTGAGGCGCTCGCAAAGATCCACGCCACCCGCCTTGCTGATGCGCCCATCGATAAACACGACGTTTGGGCGATGTAGAAGCGCTTCTTCGAAGCCGGCATCGACGGAATTCACGACCTGAACGTTGATGCCTTCCGCCCGCAGAAATTCCACGGATGGACGTGCGGATTCTCGATCGGGCGCGACAATCAGCCCATCCACCACGCCCGGTGCCGCAGCGACCTCATCACGGGTCGTACGTTCGTTAGGAAGCATTCGGCGCAGAAGCCCTCGCTCAGAACACCGTAACAGAGCTGGCTCCGGGTTTCAAATTACCAGAGGCGCAAAACTGGCGATTTAACTAATCAAATTGGCGAATCTTCGAGCAGGAAGCATATCGGTCGATGTAGGTAATTTGACTTCATATCGTTACATGTATTACCGTGTCGGTATGCCAAACAGCACAGTGGATCGCAGCCCGGACTCGGCCCCTAACTCCGAAAAACGCCAGCACCTGCGCTTCGATAAGGTCTTTCCCGTACGCGTGGAGTCGGTGCTCTTCGGCGAGTTGCCCGGTGTCGCCCGAAACGTTTCGGCCGGAGGCATCTTCATTGAAATGCGCGAACCCCTACCCTTGGGCGCGCGGGTTCGCGTCTGCTTCCTCAATCCGGAGGAAACTGCCGAGATCGTCGCGGTCGGCGAAGTGAAAAACCACTACTTCGTCAACTACGTCCAAAGCGGCACGACGCGATCGATTTCCGGCATGGCCATCCGATTCCAAGGCTTCGAAAACGAAAGCCAGCAAGTGCTAGACGATTGCCTCAATCGCTTTCGCGTCCTCAACTGATTCTAGGACGGAAAGCGGCGCCCCCTTCTCCCTCCTCCGCAGCGCTCCTATTCCAGCTCACGCGAACGCACCGTGATGGGCTCTTTGAGCGGCACCGTGACATCGGCATCGATGGGAATTTCGACCTCCCGCGGGCCGGCGACGATGGCCAGTGCCCGCGCTCCATCGCGAACGCTGATCTCGTAGCGGCCTGGCAAGACGCCGGTAAAAGCGAAGTTACCGTTGGCATCGTTGAGATCCGCCACGGCAGGTCTTGGAAAGGCGAGCGGCGACGAGCGACTGATGAGCAGAGCTCGCACCTCGGAGGTAAGGCGAAAACCCGCCTGCGGAACCAGCTGGCCGGTTACCCGCGACCCCTTCTGGCCGAGCGTCAGTGTGACTTCGACGTCGCCACCATCGGTCACCTCTATCTTTTCCGGCGGGTACGCCAGCATGTCGCCTTTGCGCGCCCACAGGTAATACGTCCCCGGCATGAAGCGGTCTTGCGCAAAAGAACCCGTGCTGTCGCTGGTCCAGAAGATGGGCGTGTTCGGCATGCCGGGAGCGTCGGACAGCAGAGCTGCCACGGTCGCGTTGGGTTCCGGGTCACCGTTCTTGTCCCGAACCGCGCCGCGAATGACCGTCGCACGAGTCAGCTTGATAGCGACGCGCGCGCCCGATCCTGCCTGCACACCCTTCATCATGATGGGGCGCCAGCCGAACTTGGTAATCCGTAGAAAATAGCGGCGCGCCTCCAGGCCGCCAAGGATGAAGCTGCCATCCTCGCCAGTGCGAGCACTGCTGCTCTCGATACCGTCTTCGGCCGAGCGCAACGCTGCGATCTCAGCGCCAACGACCGGTACCGCGGCCGGTGAGCTGTCGACGATGCGACCCTTGATGACCACCTCGCCTCCGAGGCGAAAAACCTTGGGTTGGTTTCCGATCGCCACCGCCAGTCTTTCGGCGGGCAAGCGTTCTACGAACTCACTCGCCAGGCCGGGCCGGCTGAAACGCAACGAATAGGTCCACGGTCCACTTCGCAGCCGGACCCGAAACGTCCCGTCCTTTGCCGAGACTTCCTGGGCCAGCGCCGTGACCTGGCTTCCGCGCGAGACCCAGACATCCACATGCGCGCCTTCGATACGACGCCCACTTTCGTCGACCACGCGTCCGGCGACCTGCACCTCGGGCCGATCGATGGTGTCGCGGTTGAAGACAGCACGTTGGAATTCCAGATCGGACGAAAACAAGCAATGCGGATTGGGGGACCACGGAAGCGCGCAATCCGCGGTCAGCGACGTACAGAACTCGACGCAATTCTCGTCGTTTTTCGGGTCGCAGACGGTCGGGCGCGACTGATCCGCATCGAGGAAAGCCGCCGCCGAGATGTCTCGACCGCTGCAGTAAATGCAACCTTCCTGCTGTTCGACGCACAAGACGTCGCGTGGAGAGGGGGAAGCGCTCCCCGATGGTTGGTTGTTCTTTGCACCGCTCGACCGCTTGCAACCTGCCGCAAGGAAAGCGGACACAAGAGCCAAAGCGATTGCCACGAGAGAGGTTCGAGACACGAGAGACCTTCCGCCGCGAGTATAGGACAGCCCCGTCGCGGAGAGCATCTTCCGCAGCAAGATGCGCAAAAAAAGATCGGTTGCAACCAGACCGCTCCACAAGCCATCGTCCGGTCGTGCGCGGAAAATTCTTGGTGCTCGAAGGAATCGACGGCTCGGGGACGACGACGCAGCTCGACCGCGTCGTCGACTATATCCGTTCTCGTGGTTTTCCGGCCGTGGCGACCCGCGAGCCGAGCACCGGCCCCATCGGTAAGCTCTTGCGGGAGGCGCTGCTCGGCCGACTCGCCATGCCCGACGGCAGCGGGCTCGACGGTCGCACCATGGCGATGCTCTTCGCCGCCGATCGCTTCGATCATCTGCAGCGGGAGGTCGAGCCCGAGCTTGCAGTTGGCACGACCGTGGTTTCGGATCGCTATCTGTTGTCGTCGCTGGCTTACCAGGCCGAAGAAGCCGACCGCGACTGGGTGCAAGTCCTGGCGCGCGGGGTCCGCAAGCCGGATCGAACCTTCCTCCTCGACCTGCCCGTCGAGGTCGCCGCGCAGCGGCGCCTGGCAGCCGGTCGCCCTGTGGAACGCTACGACGCCGACTCGTACCTCGCCAAGGTTGCCGCCAACTATCGCGCGTTGGCCAAGGCGGACTCGTCCGTCGTAGTGCTCGACGGCACCGGCAGCAAGGAAGAGGTCACGGCGGCGATTTGCCAAGCCATCGCGCCCTTGTTCGCGCCACCAGGGAGGTCGTGAGAGAATTCGGGCATGCATTCCTCGTCGGTTGCCCTGGCGCTCGTCTTCCTTTCGGCGTGTGCCGCGCCCGTAGCCCAAGCGCCTTCCCCCGAGCCGCTTTCCACGCCAACGATGGAGGAAGAAGCGCCGCCGCCATCGCTTGCGGCCACCGCCCCTGCACCGACGCCGGCCCCGCCAGCGACCTGCACCATGTTCGCCAAACCCGGCGTTGTCCATCGTCAAGCCTTGACCCGCTTGATCGACGCCGGCTTGCCACGCTGGATGCAAGGTGTGGAAGGCGATCGCGCTTTGGCCAATCATCGCTTTCAGGGCTGGCTCATCAAGAGCCTCTACCCCGATGATCCCTGCTATCGAGATATCGGGCTTCTACCCGGCGACATCGTCCAAAAGGTAAACGGGAAATCCATCGAGAAGCCCGAGCAAGCGTTCGACGTGGCCGAGTCGCTGCGGACAGCGCCTGCCATCGTCGTGGATTTTTTGCGCAACGGCAGCGCCAAAACCATCAGCATCGCCATCACGAACGACTAGCCCAGGCGCCGCGAACTCTCGGCGCGCTAGCGCTTGCGCTTGGCCGGATGCTTGACCGCGGCGACCTTCTTCTTGGCCGCAGGCACGACCGCTGGTTTCTTCGTCGTCCCCAAGGTGGCCTTGCCGCCACCGGCCGCGCCGCCAAGTCCAATCTTGGTGGCGCCGCCGGCGGTGCCAAGCCCGGGAGCGCCGGTCTTGCCCGAGGCTGCTGCTCCAGGCGGCGCGGCCGGGCCACCGGCGATTCCCGCGTCGACGGCTGGCACCAACGCTCGGTTGCCGACAGGCGGGGACAACGGCGAATCGGGCCCGCCCGTCGCTACGGCCGTCGTAGCGGCCTTCAGCGATTCGTTCGTGGCGGGCTTGCTCTTTCCCTTGAGCATCATGACCACGACGACGACCAACGCCAGAATGACGACAGCGGCGATAATCAGGATGAGCGTGCGCCGCCCGCCGCTGATCTCGCCAACCATTTCTTTCTCGTCGATGTGCTCCTCGCCGGGTACCGGAACCGCCGAGGCGGGAATCGACGCCGAGGTGCCGCCGGTGCGGAGCGAGAACTTCTTGCGGTCCTCGACGGTGACCGATCCATCGTCGACGTAGCGGTCTTCCAGTGGACGTGCGTCGTCGCCGGTCAGCGGCGGCACGTCCGCGGTGGACTTTCCCCCCTGCAGCTTCGCTTTCGCCTCGGCCACCATCTGTTCGACATCGCCCTGCTTGAACCACAGCGTCTCGCGGAAGGCCGAGCCGGCTTTGGGCGGAGCGCCCTTTCCTGCTTCGCCCGAGTGGACCGCGGGTTGCGCCGGTGCTGGCTGGACAGCCGGCTTGGCGGGAGCGACGGTCTGCGCCGGCGCTGGACTCGGCTGGACCATGGTCGGCTGAACCGTGGGAGACATCGATGCGGGCGCGGGACGCTGCACGGCCACCGGCGGTGGAGTCGGGGCAAAAGGTGCCGGCGTTGGCTGCTTGGAATGTGCAACTGGCTGGGCGGGATACGCCACCTGCGGCGCCTGTCCCTGGGCGTTGACCGCGGGGGCGCGAGTCGCGAGCGGCTGAGCATGGGGAGCCGCGTGCGGCGAAATCGTAGCGCCCATGGCGGCAGGCTGGCCCGAATCCAAGGGGCGCTGCTGTGGCATCGCCGCGGGCCCGGGAACAATCGTCGGGGAAGCGGCCGCCGGAGTTGGACTGCCAGCCGCTGCCTTCGCAGCTCGCGCCTCGGCCACCATGCGAGCGATCTCGGCTTGGTTTCCGCCGAACATCATCGTCTTGGCCAGTCCCACTTCAGCGGACGGCTTGCTGGCACCCATCGGCTGCATCTTGAGCGCTTCCAGCTCGTTCAAGAACAGGCGTAGCGTCAAATGGCGGCGGCTCGAGCTCTTGTCGAGAGCCTTCAAGACCAGCTTGTCGGCATCGGCTGGCAGATTTGCGTCTGGCCGTCGTTGCGTTGGCGGCAACACGGGCGACGAAACCTGCATCTCCAGCACAGCCTGCGCACTGGTACCGGTGAACGGGGGCTCCCCGGTGAGCAGGTGGTAGAAAATCGCGGCCAAGCTGTACGTGTTCGACCGCTGATCGACCGGCTTGCCCTGCACTTGTTCCGGCGACAGGTAAGCCGGAACGCCCGATACGCGCTCATCGATAGGCACGGCCAACGGAAAGTTAATCACCTTCACGTCGCCCGACGGAGCCACCAAAATATTCTTGGGCGCAACGTCGCGGTGGACGAGCCCAACCTTCTGGGCTTCGAGCAGCGCCTGGCCGACCTGCGAGACGATCGACTTCGCCCGTTCGAAGGCCACGGGGCCCGCGGCCAAGATGCGGTCGAGCGAATCACCGTGGCAAAGCTCCATCGCCACTGCCAGCCCGCCCGTCGGGGTCTTCTCGCAGTCGATGATGGCAGCGACCTTCGGGCTGCTCACGCGCATCAGCTGACGAAACTCACGCTCAGCACGCGCCAAGGTGGCCGCGCTGGGAATCGCGCTCGGCGCAACCACCTTGTACGCAACCTCTTGCCCAGTTTGGCTGTCGTTCGCACGCCAGACCTCGCCGGTTTGGTTTCCACCCAAACGCGCGACAGGCTGAAAGCGGACAAGCGGCGTCACCGCCAGCGACGGCGCAAAAGAGACGGTCTGAGCGACAGACTGCTGAGGATAGGCCGCCGGCTGGGCAACTGCCTTCTGGAGACGTTGCGGGCCATCGGCCGTCGCGCACGTCTCTAGGGGGCAGAAGTTGGCGTCCTCGGGGTACTGCGTTTTGCAGATTGGGCAGAAGTTCATCCGGTACCTGGAGGTGAAGTCCACTCCGACCGCGCGCGGACAACCCGATGCGGGAGCGAAGTTGGGCGATCTTAGGGCACAGTACCCACTAAGATCAACTTTCGTCCCGTCAAGATGCGAGAATATCGGACACCAACGCCATGCGTTGGACGAGACTTACTTCGCGGCGCTCTTGGGAGCGGGTTTGCCTGGCTCGCCGAGGCCGGCGAAAAGCTCCGCCTCGGACGGCGTCGAGTGACGGCTCTCCTTGTTCTTGCGCTTGAGACCAGCGTTCGAGTGCCGACGCGTCCGTCGCTTCCAGGTTTGGCGTGAATTCGATGCCATGGTCGGCATCAACTAGCAGACGCGCGCAGGGAGGTCAATGAAGTTAGTCATCTTAATGGAAACCCTGAAAGGGTTTCCATGCCTTCCCGCGATCTGGCTTCGGCGGGCAAAGCCCGCCTCCGCCTACGCGGTTAATGGAAACCCTGAAAGGGTTTCCAAATCCTTCCCGCGATCTTGCGAAGGGGCATCCCGAAGCTTCTCTTGCTTCATAGTCGCGTCGCGGAGATGACGCCGTCGATGCTTTGAATGGCGCGCAGGACCTTCTTGAGCTGGTCCACGTGGCTAACCGTGACCTGAAACGTGTTGAGACCGCGGTTGTCCTCGGTGGCCCGGCACTTGGCCTGGGCGATGTTCACGCCGTGCTCCATGAAACACTTGGACAGTGCTGCCAGAATGCCGGGCTTGTCCTCGGAGACGACCTCGATGGCAACCGGCCGGAGCAGACGTGTGTCCTCGTCCCAGCTCACTTCCACGCTGCGAGCCGGATCCAGGTTGAATGCTTTCGGGCACTGGCGCGTGTGGACGATAACGCCCCTGCCCCGGCTGATGAACGCAACGATGGCGTCGCCGGGAACCGGGCTGCAGCACTTCGCGAAACGAACGACGATGTCGGCCTCGCCTTGGACGCGGACGCCGCCGACTGAACGCTTGGACTCGCGACGTGGCTGCGCCGGCGCCTCGTCTTCGACGACCGGCAGCTCCATTGTGACGTCGCTCTGCAATTGCGGATACACCGCGGCCGCGGCCACCGCGGGACTCAGCTTGCCGTAGCCCAGGTGCACGAGAATCTCGTCGCCGGTCCCGAGGTGCAACGCCTCTGCCGCCTTGTCGAGCAGCTTTTCCTTTTCCGCGACCGCGAGCGAGCGATGGTGATTGCGAAGCGCCTTGGCCAGCAAGTCGCGACCGAGGCGCCGGCTGCGCTCGCGCTGTTCTTTGCGCAAGTGCGAGCGAATCTTGGTTTGCGCGCGACTCGTGACGACGAACTTGATCCAGTCCTTCGACGGCTTTTGCGTCGGCGAGGTGATGATGTCGATGATGTCGCCGTTGCGGAGCAGATAGCGCAACGGCACCATCATGCCGTTCACGCGAGCACCCGAGCAGTGGTCGCCGATCTTCGAGTGAACAGCGTAGGCGAAATCGATGGGTGTCGCGCCCTTCGGCAAGGCTTTGACGTCGCCTTTCGGCGTGAAGACGAAGACCTCTTCCTCGAAGAGGTCGATCTTCACCGTCTGAATGAATTCCGACGGGTCTTTCAGGTCGCGCTGCCACTCCATCAGTTGATGCAGCCACGCGAACGTCTTGCGATCCTCGGCGCCGAGCGGGGTGCGATCCTTGTATTGCCAGTGGGCCGCAATGCCTTCCTCGGCGGTCTGGTGCATGGCTTGCGTGCGGATCTGCACCTCCATGCGCTCGGAACCGGGTCCAATCACCGTGGTGTGCAGCGATTGGTAGAGGTTCGGCTTGGGCAACGCGATGTAGTCCTTGAACCGGCCTGGGACGGGCGTCCAGTTCGAGTGGATGGCACCCAGCACGCCGTAGCAGTTGCGAACGCTGTCGGTGATGATGCGAAACGCGACGATGTCGTAGACCTGTTCCAGGTCACGGCCGGTTCGCTTCATCTTTTGGTAGATGGACCAGTAGCCTTTGGCCCGACCGCTGACCTGCCCGGGAATTTCGTTCTCAGCCAAGACCTCGGACAACTTGGTGCAAACGTCGCGAATGTACGAGCTGCGGTTGCCTTCGGTGCCTTCCATCTGCTCGCGCAGGTTTTCCCATTCCTGTGGTTCCAGATACTTGAAGGCAAGATCTTCAAGCTCTACTTTCATCCACTGGATTCCCAGCCGGTTGGCGATGGGTGCATAGATCTCGCGGGTCTCTCGGGCGATGCGCTCCTGCTTATCGCGCGACATGAACTGCAGGGTGCGCATGTTGTCCACGCGGTCGGCGAGCTTGACCAGAATCACGCGGATGTCGCGCGCCATCGCCAGCAGCATTTTGCGGAAGTTTTCTGCCTGGCGCTCTTCGCGCGTCGTCCACGGGATCTGACCGAGCTTGGTCACTCCCTCGACGATGTGCTGAATCTCTTCGCCGAACTTTTCCCGGATGTCCTCGGGAGTCGCCGTCGTATCCTCGACGCAGTCGTGCAGAATCCCCGCGCAAACGGACGCCACGTCGAGGTTGAGGTCGGCGATGATCTTCGACACCCCCATCGGGTGGACCAGGTACGGCTCGCCCGACCGACGAAACTGGCCCGAGTGGCTTTGCTCCGCGTACGCGTAACAGCGGCGAATCAGGTCAAGGTCGGCCGCGGGGTTGCGCTGGGATACTGATTCGCAGATGGCGTCGATGGTCACCATTTACGTGCCCGACGACCTCCGGGCTGCAGCCTGGGCCAAGAGTGCTTGCGCCACCGCGTTCTTCCGGGTGCGTGTGCAGCGTGCGGCCACGAAAATAGCCCGCAGCTCGTCATAGGCCCGAGAAAGATCGTCGTTTACCACCAAGTAATCGTACTCAGCGTAATGCTCAAGTTCCTTGCACGCCATGGCAAGGCGACGTTCGATGACGTCGGGCGCGTCGGTGGCGCGGCGGCGCAAACGGCTCTCCAGCTCTTCCATAGACGGCGGCAGAATGAAGCACAGCACACTGTCATCGGGCCACAGCCGCCGAATCTGTCGGCCTCCCTGGTAGTCGACGTCGAAAAGGCAATCGACGCCTGCGGCAAGCGACTGCTGCACGGTTGCGATGCTGGTGCCGTAGCGATTGCCGTGCACGACGGCCCACTCGGCGAACTCGCTGTTCGCAATCATGCGGTCGAAGGATTCGTTACTGACGAAGCAGTAATCCCTGCCGTCGACCTCGCCCTTTCGCGGGCTGCGCGTGGTGTAGGAAACGGAGAAACGCAGCTCGAATTCTTCGGCCAGGCGACGTGCCAGCGTGGTTTTGCCGGCGCCCGACGGTGACGAAATGACGAGAAGAACGCCGCGTGAAACTTGGTTGGGCATGGGCTTTGGATTACTCGATATTTTGCGCCTGCTCGCGCAGCTTCTCCAGCTCGGCCTTGCTGTCGATGACGAGCGCCGCGACGGCGGCGTCTTGGATCTTTCCGCCGAGCGTGTTGAGCTCGCGGCCAATTTCCTGGGCTAGGAAATCGATGCGCCGGCCAGGCGCCTCCTTGCCCTGACCGTTGAGCAGTGCCGCCAAGTGATCGAAGTGGGCGCCGAGCCGGACCAGCTCTTCGCTCACGTCGAGCCGTTCGGCGAGCAAAGCAACTTCCTGAGCCAGCCGTGCTGGCTCGACGGCTTGGTTGCCGGCCAAAAGCGAGCTCAGGCGTTCCTCGAGCCGGCGGGCGGCTCGACCCGGCACCGATGCCGTCAGCTCGGCAATGCGGGTGGCAAGCCCGCGAAGACTGGCCAGGCGACGCTCGAGATCGGCACGGATGGCGGCACCCTCGCGCTGGCGCATGGCCAGAAGCTCGCCCAAGGCGGCCTCGATGGCGGGAGCCAACGACGGCCACGCCGCGGCTGCGACCTCCGGCGCTGGACCGCCTTTCGTAGCGGACAGGAACGTGCCCACTGTGGCCAGGTCGACGGGTTCCACAAGCCCAAGAGAACGGCGAAGACCATCGAGCGCCGCATGAAGCTGCCGCACACGCCCCTCATCCAAAGCGCCGCCTTGGCTATCCCCGGTTTCGTCGCGCAAGGCGATCGAGATCGAGCCGCGCGCCAGCGACTGGCGCACGAGGCGCAGAATCTCACCTTCGATCTCCGGCGCAAGCTGCGTTTCGTAGGCGCGCAGCTTGATGTCGAGCCCGCGATGGTTGAGCGAACGAATCTCCACCCCGACGGTGCGCGAGCCAAGCTGCGCGCGGGCGCGACCGAAGCCCGTCATGCTGACGACGTGGGTGCTCATGATTCCCACGAGGCGGGGTACGCCAACACGCTGACGGGAAAAAATGACAAAGCGGCCACGCAAGCTTTCTAGCGCATTTCGACGGTCGCTGTCATTTATGCAACAGGGTTCCCGCTACAATCTACCGGTCGCCCCGTCCGAGAATGGCAGCCCCAAAAGCCCTGCACCGTAGCGAGTGTCGAGCACGCTGGTTTTGCCGCTCGTGCGAACGCGAATTCGCCACCCGATCTTTTCATCCCGCCATGGGGACAGCGTCATCGGACACGGCTTCTTCAGGTGTCGCTCGGTGGGCTTGACTCCCGACGGCGTTAGCTCGACCGAGCGGGCCGGCATGGGTGCCGAGCGCGCATGCAGTTCCGCGTCCACTATCTCGAAGGTCGCCGCCGAGGATTCTCCGAACAGGCGCACGGTTGGGTGCGCAGCGTAGGAAAGTTGCACCTTCGCGACGTCGCCAGGCAGGGGAATCGGCTTTCCGGGAGTGCTGGTCGCAAGGTCCAAAACCCGCACGGAAAGGCCACGCAAAAGATCCGGTCTTCCGGGCGCCCGAACCAGCTTGCCACCGAGAACGTAGACCATGCGTTGGCCGCTGTCGGAAACCGCCAGCGCCAACACCTTTCCGTCCTCGGCCGTCAGCTGCAAAAAACGTCCCGTCTCCGGCACCCACGCGAAAGCCTCCTGGTTGAGACCGAGGACGAGCACGCCCTCGCCCGACACCTTGAGCGGCGGCTTGGTCCGCGCCACGAGCGGAACGCCCCGCAGCGCTTCGGCTCCCCACGTTCGGGCCGCCTCGGCCGACGCCGACTCGAGCTTGGCATAAACGGCTTGGTCCTGCAAAATGCCAAGGTCGGCCGCTTCGTGTACTTCACGGTTCCATGGAACGAATGC
>CAZTTW010000034.1:0-2619 GCA_964616265.1 uncultured Myxococcales bacterium
GATGACGGCGAACTCGTCGGCTTCGATGCGGCAGCAGACGTCGTGAGCGCGCACCGACTTCTCCAGAAACTCGGCCACCCAACGCAGAACCAAATCGCCTTCGGCGGGCCCGTGGGATCGATTGATCAGGTGGAAATCATTGACGTCGAGAATGAGCACCGTGAACGGCCGCCCCATCGCGCGCCGTGCCCGGCTCAGCTCGGAGCCCAAACGCTCGGCGAAGTAGCGCCGATTCCATAGGCCCGTCAAGGCATCGCGGTAGGTCAAAGCACGCGAGTCCTCGAGCTTGGCGATTTCTCTGCGCAAGCTCTCGTTTTCACGCTGCAAGTCTGCAATCTGGGATTGTGATTCCATCCCGCAGGAGTTCCGTTGGCTCCCTAACGAAAGGTTCTAGCAAAAACCGTCGGGTCCCGCCAACTTGTCTGCCTATAATTCACCCCACTTATGCGAATGGACAAAGCAGTTCTCTTCGATATGGACGGGACATTGGTCGATACGGAACGGGAGAACGTCGAATCGGTCGTCCTCGCCGCACGACGCTGGCAGGTAGAGCTTGGCGCCGACATGCGTGCCTTCATCGTGGGACACTCGTGGAATGAGATCCATGCTCGCATCCAGCGCGACTACGGCTTGCAAGTCGGCATGGACGTCCTCATCGCTGCCGCCGTCGAGGAAAAGCGCGTCTTGTTCGCCGAGCACGGCTACAAGGCGCTGCCCGGCGCGGACGATCTCGTGCGCCGATTGCGCGGCCGCGCCGGCTTGGCCATCGTGTCGGGTTCGAGTTGCGTCGAGGTCCGCGAGACCATCGCCGGTATCGGCCTCACCGAATGCTTCCAGTGCCTGCTGGGCGCCGAGGATTACCAGCGTGGAAAACCTCATCCCGAGCCCTACCAAACGGCCATGCGGCTTTTGGGCGTGTCTCCGCACGCCTGCATCGTCATCGAGGACGCCGAGCCAGGCATTCTTGCTGGCAAGGCAGCGGAGGCCAAAGTCATCGCGGTCCGCCGAGCCAATTTCCTCGGCTACGATCAATCGGCGGCCGACGTCATCGTCGATACGCTGGAGCAAGTGACCGACGCCTTGCTCGACGAGCTATGGGAGAAATAGGCGGCGCGATGGCGACCAGCGAGCCGGCTGCTCACAAATCCTTGGTCCTCGTCGAGCGTCGCGGCCGGGCGGCTTGGCTGCGCCTCAACCGCGGTGAAACCGCGAATGCCCTGTCGCGCGCCCTGGTCGCCGAGCTGCATGCCGCGATCAATCGGCTGGGCACGGGGTTGGGCGCCGATGACGAGCGCGACCAGCTCACCGCCGTCGTGCTCGCCAGCGCCGACGGTCGATCCTTCTGCGCGGGCGCGGATTTGAAAGAGCGCCTGGCCATGAGCCTGGACGAAACTCGCGATTTCCTCGACGCGCTGGGCGCCCTGGTACAGGCGATTGCGGACTTTCCCCGTCCGGTTATCGCTGCGCTTTCGGGCGCAGCCATGGGCGGCGGACTCGAAATCGCCCTAGGCTGCGACTTCCGTATCGCCAGCGAGAGCGCCAGTATGGGCCTGTCCGAAGTTCGCCTGGGCATCATTCCCGGTGCCGGTGGTACGCAACGACTGGCGCGCCTGTGCGGTATCGCCGTCGCCAAGGAGTTGATCCTTACCGGACGCCGCATTTCTGCAGCCGAGGCGCTACGACTGGGTCTGGTCGCGCAGGTCACGCCGGACGGCGAGCTGGACAAATCGGTCGAGGCGCTTTGCGCGGAATTGGCTTCGGCAGCACCGCTCGCCCTCGCGGCCGCCAAACAAGCCATCGACCGCGGTTGCGACGAGCCTATGACCAAGGCGCTCGAAATCGAGCGCGCATGCTACGAGTCGCTCCTCGCGACCCACGACCGCACCGAAGGCCTGCGCGCCTTCGCCGAAAAGCGCCCGCCGCACTTTCGGGGGAAATAGAGAACGAGCGAAGACCCCGGAGCTACCTGGTAGCCGGATCGGGTAGCGCCAGTTGGAAGGCGCCGTCCTCGATGGTGGTCTCCGCCAGGGGAATCGTCGGGTCGACGCAGCCGGCGTAGCCGGTTCCGCACAGGACCTGCAGTGCGGTTCCGGACAAATCGTATCCGGTTTGGTAGGCCGTTGAAATCCACGGCATCGATGACAGGACCTTTTGCTTGATCGTGAACTCGCTGGCGGAAAGAAAGCCGGGCCCCACGAACGTTTGCGCAAGACCACTTCCCGTCAATGGGACGGCAAGCAGGACATACGGCCGACCTGGGCTGACCGGCATGGAGAAACTCCCATCGGCGCTGGCAGTGATACTGAAAGGCGCTTCCGGCGAATCGTCGCTGCGGTCGTAGGCTACCACCGAGACTTGGGTCCAATCCGTATTCAGGCTCGCCGAAAGCTGCCCTCGGATGCTCCCTTGGGGCAACAGACGAACCGTTTGCGTTGTTCCGCCCGTGGGAACCGCCAACGAAAGAACCGTCGTCGCCGCAGATGGTCCGAGCGTTGCCGGCGCAAGAAGAACGCTGTACGTCGTTCCATCGGGAACATTCACGAAGCGAACGTCGCCCGAGCTCGAAGTCGTCCCTTGCGCCTGGACATTGCCTTGCGCCGGCTGGCTGCTCGATCCCAA
>CAZTTW010000034.1:2719-13778 GCA_964616265.1 uncultured Myxococcales bacterium
AAGTCGTCCCTTGCGCCTGGACATTGCCTTGCGCCGGCTGGCTGCTCGATCCCAAGGTCAGCGTTCCGACTTTGCTCGAACCGGCTGACGTCAGGCGCACCCTGCTTCCGCTCGTCGGCACGCCGACCGAATCGACGACGGTCAAATCGACGACCGCGGTGGTCGGCTGATCCCAGCGAAAGGACAGGGTCGTATCCCCGGACAGGATCACCGGGGACGGCACAAGCGCCTCGGCCAGCCCCGCGCCCGCAGGCGGAGAAATGGAAATCCAGTAGGATCCTGGCTGGGCGTGCAGCACAAACTTCCCCTGTGCATCGCTGCGCCCCACCGAAGAGAAAATCAGGCTCGACGCCTGCCCGGCAGAGGTCGGATTGCGATTGCTCAAGATCACCCGCACATCGGACACAGGCGATCCGCTGGCATCGGTCACCGTCCCCGTCACCGAAACGCCCCCCGACAGACTGAAAGAGGTGCGGCTGATCTCTCCTGCGGTTAGAGCGGTGAAGAGCTGCGGTGCCGTCGCGGCGATGGTGCTGCCATTGATCCCGTCAATCGGAACCACCAGAACGTCGTAGTACTGGACCTTGCCGTGCGAATCGGTAGAGACCACGTTCACGGGAAAGCCTGACGACGATTGGGCGGCAAGGCCGTCCGTGATGAGCTTTCCACCGCTTTGGCTGACCCGAACGTAGGCATCGATTCGACCGCCGTTCGCACTGGGAGCGATCAGGGCGGAGACGCCGACGGCGGGAATGATGGTGGTCGAGGTGAAGGGGGGACTGCCGGACAAGATCCGGAAGCCATCCTGAACGGGCAAGTCCGAGCTCGACGACGGCGCGATGTGGAGCAGAACGGCTCGGTCGCAGTCGGGGCAATCGTTGGCTCCGGCTGCGCCGGTTTGGGCAACGGCGATGCACGCTCCGGTCGTGTCTCGCGCTGTGAAGGTGTAGTTACCGGGGCTCACGATGGGGAAAGCAGCGACCGCGGGATCTTGCTGGCCAAGCACGATGTTGGTCACCGGCACATTGTCACGGGTGCATTGCCAGCTCCACACCGGCGATGCCGGACCAAGCGACACGACTTCCGCGCGCAACACGACCTGCACGTTCGGCCCCGCAAACAGATTGTCGAAAGTGCCGAGCGAATCTGTCGCCGGAACGATGGCACGAATACGCGCGACGCACGAGCTTGGAGCAGTATCAGCGACGCCGGTGTCCGCTCCGGCATCCGAGCCCGGAAGGATGGCGTCTGGCCCTGTCCCAGCGTCCGCGCGCGATCCACCTGATCCCGAGCCGCCGGTTCCCGCCGAGCCACCTACGCCCGTCGAGCCGCCTGAACCCGAGGCAGAAGTCGAGCCGCCAAAGCCTTCGGATCCCCCCCGCCCGGAGCCTCCGCCCGATGCGCTCAACGAGCCGCCCGAACCCGTCGCCCCCGCCGAGCCGCCCGTGCCGCCTAGCGAAGCATCCTGGGCGCGACCGCCGTCCGACATCACGGGGCCGTCCGCCGGGGTCGCACCGTCGCGCGTGCAGCTAGCGCAACCATCAGCGCCAAAGACGGGACCATCCGATGACAGGTTGGAAGGA
The DNA here is from genome assembly GCA_964616265.1 of uncultured Myxococcales bacterium. Taxonomy (GTDB): domain Bacteria; phylum Myxococcota_A; class Polyangia; order Fen-1088; family Fen-1088; genus Fen-1118. The sequence continues at coordinate 4,303 of CAZTTW010000034.1, forward strand.
ATCGGCTCGCCGCGACCTGCGTCGCCTTTCGGCAAGCCAGTGTCGGAAGCGGCGCCAGCATCGGCGGTGGTCATTCCGCCGCCCCCCGCAGAGCCACCCGACCCGTAGTAGCCACCACTGCTGGCGCTGCTGCCACCCCGCCCGGGGCTAGCAGCATCCGCCGACGTCGGCGAATTACCCGACGCGCTCTCGCTAGCAGCGCATCCAGCCAGCGTCAGCGCCAGCACCAATCTATGAACGTGCCGCGCGGTCATGGCTGGAATTGCACTGTCCAGGTTGTCCAACGCACGCAGGCCGTGCTCCCACAAACGCCGGCACCAGTCCCGCCGCTGCAGCAGGTGTCCGGATCGCCAGGGCACAGCTGACTCTGGTACTTGGGGTTCTGCTGATAGATCTTTTGCGTGGGGGTATCCCGCACTTCGACCCTCAGCTTGACGGTGTCCCCTGGACGCGCATTCGGGAACATCGACTGACTAATCACGAAGCTGTTCGCGCTCGTGGTTTGGTACACCCACTGTGGCGACACACTGGTCCCGTCGAGAATCGACCACATGAACTGCGCCGGTGTCTGCGAAGCGTTGGTCCGCGGGTAGGGCTGGCAGTCGTCGTCCACGCTATCCACGACGAAGGTGCGGCTTTGGTAGGAGCTCCCGAGGTCGCTGCTGCGCGAAAGCAGAATCGTGCGAGCGAAGATGTCCGGCTCCGTCTGCTGCAGGCAGGCCGGAGCGTCCGGCGCGACGATGACCACGAATTGTGCCTGGGCGCTGTCCGAGGTGCGTTGGCTTCCGTTCGAAGTGTAAGTGTCGTGGATCGACAACGTCACGGTGTACGTTCCGGGCGCGCTCGCCGAGAAACAGAAGTGCTGATCCTTGTTCGTCGTGACGCCCGTGCAATCGATAGGCGGAAGCGAATTGCCCGACAAATCGTGGCCCGACCAGCTGAACGTCGGCGTGTCTCCAGGCGGAATCGTCGATCCCGCTGCGGACAAATGGACTTGCGAGCACAACGGACGGGGCGTCCCCGAGGAAAAGCTCGGGATGGAAGCGTCCATGATGCTCGCAGCAGGAGGCGGATTCGACGGCGTAAGAGCAACGCACTTGAAGGAAGAGGCGCCATAGTGGTCGGTGGCTCGAGCGCAGACACAAACTGTGTCGGGCGACTTGGGCTCGAATGAGTAGGAAGCACCGTTCCCCCGCTGCAGAGTCGGAGTGCCTATCCAGTCGGCGGCCGTGATCGAACTGCAAACCAGGTTCTTCGGGTTGTCGAACTCCGCCCAATCCAGGCTCAACGAGCCCTCACTGTCCTGATCGTCGGTAGCTCTGCCGACAATCGCAACCGAGGGACCGCCGCTCACGACCGGGTCGGAAGGCGGGTCGATGGTCACCACGGGTGCCTCGTTGATCGGATCCGTGAACAAGATACACCCGGCCAAACCGAGCACCCCGGACCACAAGGACAGCAAGATAAGATGACGTGGCAGCCGACCCACGGTCGGAAAGCTATCACAAACGGACGGTCGCGAAGAACCTCGTGCATTGCAATCGCGGAAGGCTGCAAGGCGCGTTCCAGCGCCAGGACCGCACAAGCATTGACTGCCTGCCAGTCAAGCGCGCCCAGGTTCAGACAAGAATGTCGCGAGCCTGGCGACTATTCAGTCGTTGCGCCAACGGCCCATGAGCGCGGCCGGCGGCGAAGCAATGCTCTGAAAACGCGCCACGCGGACCTCGCCACGACCTCGCGCGGATACGATCGGGATCACACCTTCCTTGAGCAATGCCTCGATCTTCGACTCGGGCAGCCAGGCCTGCCCACAGGGGGCCTGCACCGATTCGCCATCCAACTTGGCGATGGACGTGGGCAAGTCGTCCACCACCGTTTCGTCGCCGGGCGCAAAGTCCCAACCGCCTGCCTGGGAATAGGACGCTGCCACGAGCTGGACGATGATAAGCGCCGACGAGCCCCACAAGTACCGGCCAAGCGCCGGCGGCGTGCTTTGTTCGCTGAAGGTGAACTTCTCGACCGGCTCTCCGCCTTTGCCATAGGGCAAGCGCAGGAGGATGCTCGGCGCGGACAGCGCGATGGACGTTGCGGCCGTGCTGTTGCGCAAAGCCGTCCAGGCGCGCTCGTCTTCCAGCGAGGCAAACGGCCGGGATGCCGCCGAGAAGTCCATACCGGCCACGACGGCCGCCTCTACCTGCTGGGCCAACGTCCCTAGGCGCGCGAGCAAGGCGGCATCGGCCTGCCCGCGCCCGTAGGCATTCGTGTCGGCAATGAGAGACCACGGCTTTTCGCCTGCGCTGTCCACCACGATGCCGTACAGGCCCGAGTCCGAAAGATTGGGCGACGCCGCGAAATCCGCAGCCATCTCGGCTCGACTGATGTCGAGAACGAAGAGCTGCAACGTCTCGTCGAGAATGAGCGCGCGCACCAGTCGGTCGAGGCCACGCCAAGCTGCTTCCACCGTCTGAAAGCCTGCATCGTGCAACACCGCGCGCATGAGCTCGCCGGTCATGCCGTCGACGCCGGCAATAACCTCGGCCTGGCGCGGATCGGCTTTGGCGACCACGTGCGAGGCAACCGCTTGGCGCACGAGATCATCGACAACGGACGTCGGTTTCGGTGCTTCCGGCGTGGGCGCCCGACCGAGCAGGCGCTGCAAGTCCTGGCCGTGTGCCGCCACATCGGCAACAGCAAGGGGCGCTGCCGCTGCCGACGTAGCGACGCTTCCGACCAGCGCCGCCGCCTGGGCGAAGGTCTTCGGATCCTGCAGTTGCCGGCGCAGCTCGCGCATCGGTTTGAAGAAATCCAGCGCCGAGAACAGATGATCGGGATGAAAGTCGTCGAAGTCGCGGACCGCAATCGTGAACGGCGCCTCGGAGCCGAGAGCGATGCGAATCTGCGGTGCGATCTTGGCCACGAGCGACGGCAGCGAATCGATGTCGACCTTTTGCGGTCGAAGATTCGCGACGGGCCGGATTTCGTCCCGCGTGGCGTGTCCGCCGAAATCGCCGAGCACCAGCAGGCGCATCGGGGCCTCGGGATTCACGGTTTTGGGCGGCTGGCGTTTGCCGAACGTGAAATCCATCTCAATGCCTGCACGCGATCGATCGGCCATGAAGTCCTCCGCCCCGAAGGCTAATCATTCGGCGACATTCTCTCAAGGGAATGCGCGCTGCCGGGGCTGCGATAACGACACTCCGGGTGAAAATCGGCTAGGCGCGCCTGAATGTTTCCTTTTCCCGAGATCAAATGGGTGCACCCTGGGCATTCGTTGTATCGTTATGTTTCTGACGGCTGCTCTTTACCCTGGAGCTCCTCGATCCATGAGAATTACCCTGCCGGCGCTGAGGCGCGCCGCCCTCGTTTTCATTCTTGTTTCATGTTCTTCCGGCACGTCCTCAAACGACGGGTCGAGCGCTGTCAATACGGGGGGCGGCGGTCGCGGTGGCAGTTCGAGCGCCGGTGGCGGATCAAGCACCGGCGGCGCCGCAACATCGGGCGGCAGTGGCGGACAAAGCACGACGAGCGATGCCTTGAACCCCGGCGATGCCAACAACGACGCGATCGTCGCAGCTGACCGAGACATCAACAGCAGCGGCGATTCACTAGGAAATGCTGCGGGCGGCAGCGGCGGCAGCGCAGCCTCCGGCGGTGCGCTCGGCTCGGGCGGAGTACTGGCTTCGGGCGGCATCGTCGGTAGCGGCGGTGGTAGCGGAGGAAGCGGCGGCCAAAGCACGCTGCCGGCAGGCGTGACGGCGCTCTTTCCCGCACCAGGAGCGACCGGGGTGTGCCCCGACCCGCCTTTGCGCATCACCTTTGCCAGCCCGCCCGCACTCGGCAACAGCGGCAAGATTCAGGTATTCACGACCTCAGGCACCGCGGTAGCCACCGTCGACATGGCCGCCGCGACCATCACCGACACCGTCGGCGGCACCCAGTTCATCTTGCTGCGGCCCGTGTACGTCGACGGGAATTCGGTGGTGGTCTACCTGAAGAGCAAGGCGCTCACGTACGGCCAGACCTACTACGTCACCGTCGACGCGGGCGCTATCCGGCCGCCCGGCGGAAGCCTCGCCATCACCGGTCCGGCGACGTGGAAGTTTACGACCGCAGCAGCCGCGCCAAGCACCTTGTCTGCCCTGACGGTCGCCCTCGACGGCAGCGGGCAGTTCTGCAGCGTTCAAGGTGCCACCGATGCCCTGCCCGCCAACAACTCCGCCGCGTCGACAATCAGCATCGCGGTCGGCACGTACCACGAAGTCATGCACGTGGCGAACAAGAGTAATATTACCATCCACGGACCCGACCGCAGCAAGACACTCATCGTCGGCACCAACAACAACACCCAACAAGGAACCTCGGCGGGAACCAAGAACCGCTCCTTGCTCGGCTTCGACAACACGAATGGGCTGGTCATCGAAAATCTCACCATCCAGAACCTCACGCCGCAAGGGGGCACGCAGGCCGAAGCACTCCGCATGCAAAACTGCGACAAGTGCATCGTTCGCAACTCCGACATTTGGAGCTTGCAGGACACCCTGCTGTGGAGCGGCCGCATCTACGCCGAAAACGACCTCATCGTCGGGAACGTCGACTACGTCTGGGGCACCGGCGTCGCCTACTTCAACAAGTGCGAGCTGCGCACCGTCGGCATCAGCGGCGGCTACCTGGTGCAGGCGCGCAACGACGTCGGGGCCTACGGCTACGTTTTCGTCGACAGCAAGCTGACCGTCGATTCGACCTCGAAGAACAATTGGCTGGCCCGCATCGACGCCAGCACGTATCCCGGCAGCCACGTCGCGTACATCAATTGCCAAATGACCGGCATCGCCGCCGCGGGCTGGAATATCACGGGAGGCTCCAGCGCGTCGCTCCGCTTCTGGGAATACCAAAGCACGGATGCGTCGGGTGGCAGCCTGCCCGTCGGCGGCCGCGCCAGCGGCAGCTCGCAAATCAGTGCCAGCCAAGCCGCTTCGATGCGCGACCCGACGGTCGTATTGGCGGGCTGGCAACCGTAGCGGCCGGTCCAGCTCGGCCTCCCCATCTTTGGACTCGCCTTTCGCTCGCTTTGCTGTTCATCTTTCACCGAAAGGAGCACCGATGAACGTCTACGCGTTCCTGCAGACAGTCCGCGAGCGCAAACCGCTGGTTCACCACATCACCAACTGGGTCACGATTTTCCAGTGCGCCCAGGTCGTGAAGTCATTCGGCGCCTCACCCGTCATGGCCCACGCGCCGGAAGAGGTCGACGCCATGACATCGCTTGGTTCCGCGCTGGTCCTCAACATCGGAACTCTAACCAGCGACGTGGTGGAAAGCATGAAGATCTCGGCGAAGGCTGCCAATCGCAAGCGGATCCCCGTGGTCCTCGATGTTTGCGGTGCCGGGGCGACGCCGTTTCGGGACCGAAAATGCGTCGAAATTCTCGAGACGACGAAGATCGACGTCATCAAGGGCAACAGCTCGGAAATCGCGCGTGTTGCGGGACTAGAGGTGAAGACGAAAGGCGTCGATGCCGGCGCCGTGGCGGCAGATCTTCGCGAGGTCGCCGCGCGACTCTCCGCCAATCGCAACTGCACCGTGGTCATCACGGGCGCCGAAGATACCGTCGTCGGCGACGGCAAGACCTTCCTCGTCCGCAACGGGCATCCCATGATGGCAACGCTGGTCGGGACGGGTTGCATGGCGGCCTCGGTGATCGGCACGTTCGTGGGCGCCGCGCCCGAGCAGATTCCGGAAGCTGCTGCCGCCGGCCTGGCCTGCTACGAAATCGCCGCCGAGCTCGCGGTGAAGAAGTCCGAAGGTCCGGGCACCTTCGTCCAGCACCTCTTCGACTGCATCGCCACGCTCGACGAGAAACAGGTGCGCGCCATGGAGCAGGTAGGCCTGGCATAGCAAGCGCCCACGGAGCTACCGCGAATGCATCTCGTGGCACCGACGTCATTCAAGGGCGCGCGCAGCCCGCTCGAAGCCGCTCGCTTTCTAGCCGAGCCGGGCGACCGCTTGCTTCCACTCAGTGACGGCGGTGACGGCTTTCTCGAATGTGTCCAGTTGGCCCTCGGCGGACGCTTCGAGTGGCACAGCGCTGCCGATCCGTTCGGCCGCACGCGCCCGGTGCCAGTTGTCCTCCTCGACGACGGAACCGTCGTAGTCGAATGCGCCAAGGTCATCGGATTGGCCGGCCTGACGAAGCCAGATCCCTTGCGCGCATCCAGCCGTGGCCTGGGCGAGCTGGTAGCGAAATTTCCGTCGGCGCCGCGCCTGTGGATTGGCCTTGGCGGCAGCGCCACGGTCGACGGCGGCCGCGACTGGCCAACCTTGCAGCTGCCCCCGACCACGGTGTTCTGCGATGTCAGCACGGACGTCCTCGATTGCGCCCGCGTCTTCGGCCCGCAGAAAGGCGCCCGGCCCGAGGACATTGCCGTCCTGACGGAACGGCTGGCAGCCCTATCGCTGCCTCGTGGTCCACGCACCGGCGCGGCCGGCGGGCTCGGCGCCAAGCTGCAGTCCATCGGCGCCGAGTTGGTGGACGGCGCCGAGCGCGTGCTCGACATCGTTCGATTCGATGCCCTCTGCCGCGACTGCGACGCCGTCATCACGGGCGAAGGACGCCTGGACGCCTCCTCGCTGGAAGGAAAGTTGCCGGTGATCGTCGCGCGCCGCACCCGTGCCCTTGGCGTGCGCGTGATCGGTCGCTTCGGCTGCCCTGGCGAAGGCTGGGAGCTAGCCGCACCGCTCTTCGATGAAGTCGCGTTCGAAGTTGAGGGCTAGCGCCAATGCCGGTCTCTTAAGGGAAGAACAGGGAGGAACAGAGAAGCAAAGGCGGACAAAGGTGGCGGAATGTCATCAGTCTCCGGCTCTGATACTCCGTTTCTCCCTGTGGATGCTTCTTAACTGACCGGCATTGGAGCTAGCGTGGGAGGCCGCCGCCGGCGAACAAGCCGATAAGCGCCCCGTAAAGCGTCGAAATGTACGGATTGGCTGTGATGGGGCAAGCGCCGCTGCGACAGCCGACGACCTTGTGGTAAGCGAAGCCGGCTAAACCGCCACCCGCCGCGTAGAGCAGCGTGTGCCAAATCATCCTGTTCCCCTTCTCAGCGGCAGACCGTGCCGCAACCGGCCGAGCTTCCGCGCTCTCAGGCGGCGTTGGCATTTTCGGTTTTCGCCGCGGCTTCTACTTCGGCCATGACCTTCGCCATGTCGAGCGCCTTGACCCCTTCGATCAGCCGCTGCAGCGCCGAGCCCGGCAATGCGCCGGCCTGCTGGTAGACCAAGACGCCGTCGCGAAACACTGCCAACGTCGGAATAGCCTGGACGCCATAGGCGGCGGCGAGGGCCTGCTGCTCCTCGGTGTTGACCTTGGCGAAGGTGACCTCAGGATTCGCTTCCGAGCTCTTTTCGAAAACCGGGCCAAAGGCACGACACGGACCGCACCAGGGCGCCCAGAAGTCCACCAATACGGTGCCTTGTTTGACGGTGTCGTTGAACGTTTCGGTCGAGAGATCCTTGGTTGCCATGGTGGTCCTTTCCTATCTGGAATATTGGAGCCACCAAGTCGAAAAAGGATTCATCGAGTCGGATATTTTTCGACAAGAAGGGATTTGCTGGCCGCGCGCATCCTGCCGCTATACTGGGAGACGGCATCACCATGTCCCAAATCAAGGTCCAGGAGATTGCGTCAGAATCCGACTTGCTGGCCGCGGCACGCGCCGGCAATCGCGTAGCGCTCACGACCCTTTTGCAGCAACACCAAGAAAAAGTCTTCGGTTTCGGCCTGCGCATGTGCGGCGATCCCGAAGACGCCAAAGATGTGGCGCAAGAAACGCTGATGACGATGGCGCGTACGGTGGGCGATTTCCGTGGCGACGCGTCGCTGGCGACCTGGCTTTACACGGTGGCGCGCAGTTTCTGTATCAAGAAGCGGAGGCGAACCAAGGGAGCGCCCGCCTTTCACGAGCCGCTCGACAAGCTGGACCGCGATGCGCCCTCCTCGACGCTCACCCCGGAACAGCGCCTCATCGGCCAGCAAGCGCGCGACACCGTCGCCGCGGCGTTGGACGCGCTGGATCCGGAAGCCCGCGAGGTTGTCATCTTGCGCGATATCGAAGGGCTGACCGCCGCGGAGGCGGCCGAAGCCGTCGGCGTCAGCGTGGCGGCGCTCAAGAGTCGCCTGCATCGAGCCCGGGCCGAGCTACGCACGCGCCTGATATCCTTGATCGGCGAGCCGGAGGCGCCGGCGACGGCATCCTGCCCCGACGTGCTAACCATGCTTTCGAAGAAGCTGGAAGACGAGATTAGCCCCGATATTTGCGCGCAAATGGAAGAGCACGTCGCCGGCTGTCGGCACTGCCACAGCGTTTGCGAATCGCTGAAGAAGACGCTGGCACTCTGCAAGGCGCTGCCCACACCGACCGTGCCGGAGCACGTCCAGGAATCGTTGCGCCAGGCGGTGGCGTCGGCGCTCGCCAAGAGTCAGTAGCAAGAACCACACGGCACCTCACGAAGCCGGCTCATTCCACGAGCATCCACCTCGTGTAAAGTAAGGCGCGATGAGCAAGACCGACGACATTCGCGCCCGCGCCGAAAAGATTCGCCAAGGCGGCGCGCAGAAGTATCACGACAGCAACCGTGCGGCTGGCAAGCTGTTCTGCCGCGAGCGCATCGCTCGGCTGTGCGACAGCGGGACCGATTTCATCGAGGACGGCTTGTTCGCCAACGCTCTCGCGCCCGACCTGCCCGCCGACGGCGTGGTGACCGGCATCGGCACTTTGCACGGCAAACCGGTCGCCATCATGGCCAACGATCAGACGGTGAAGGCCGGCTCGTGGGGGGCGCGCACCGTCGAGAAGATCCTGCGCATTCAAGAGACCGCAGGTCGCCTGCGCATGCCGCTCGTCTACTTGGTGGATTCGGCAGGCGCGCGCATCACCGATCAACTGGACATGTTCCCCGGCCGGCGCCACGCGGGCCGCATCTTCCGCAACCAAGTTCGTTTGTCGGGATCGATCCCACAGCTTTGCCTGCTGTTTGGCCCATCGGCGGCCGGCGGCGCCTACATCCCTGCCTTCTGCGACGTCGTCTTCATGGTGGAAGGAAGCGCTTCGATGTACCTCGGCTCGCCCCGGATGGCGGAAATGGTCATCGGCGAAAAGACGACGCTGGAGGAAATGGGCGGCGCGCGCATGCACTGCGAGGTTTCGGGCTGCGCCGATCTGCTGGCCAAGGACGAGGCGGCGTGCCTGACCGCGGCTCGCGACTATCTCGCGTACATGCCGTCGAGCGCGGAGACGCGCGTCGCCGATGTGGTTGCGGCGACTCCGGCCAGCGCCAAACGCATCGACGACCTGCTGCCGGAAAACCAGAACCAACCGTTCGATATGCTCGCCCTCATCGACACGCTGGTGGATGGTGGCAGCTTCTTCGAGGTTAAGAAGCGCTACGCCCGCGAAATCATCACGGGCTTTGCCCGGCTCGGC
>CAZTTW010000035.1:0-13738 GCA_964616265.1 uncultured Myxococcales bacterium
CGTTCGATAGAGGGTCTGCCAGTCATCGAGTCGCCAAATCTGGACTATCTCAAAGCCCTGCTCGACTACACGCTTGTTGTTTAGTAGGGGCCACTCCGCAAAAGCAGCCATGAGTGTCCACCCCTTCCCTTTGGTTTCCTCGAGAAATCGCTTCTTTCCCTTCAGAAAAATGCTCGCATAGTCCTTTTGCTCATCCCACTTCAGTCGGAATGCGTTCCGCAGGAAGATCGTTGGTTTGTAGCCTGCCATTACCTTCTCCTTGTGACTCAGGGGATTGGGACCGCCGGTGGCGAAACCGCGAAGCAAGACTTAGACCACGGTAATAGAACGTGAAGCCGAGCGAAAGGCAGCCTACGCTCGCGGAGCAGGATCGCAATCACAGAATGGAATCCCGTCACAGGTACCTCAGCTCCGTTGCAATCTGGGTGACCCTCGCTGCCGAAGCCACCGCTAGAGACTCCGCCGGGTCGATGCCAGGCCTGGTTGCGTCTTCCATGGCAGTCCAAAGTCGAAGTGGAAGACGATACTGCGCCGGTGCCAGGAGCGCCTTCCACTGCTCGATCGCTTTGTCTAGCTCTCCATCCGCAGCAAGCTTGGCTGCCAACGGCAATCGTCCCAACCACTGGATTGGGTATTCGTACGTAGGAAGAAGATTGGCCCAAGCTGCGAGACAGAGTCCGCCGTGACGGTCCACGGCGAATTTGTCGCCGGTTTTCCAGGCCGCCCAAGCAAGACAGGCGTGGGCAGCGCCGACGTAATCCAGCATCCCGCCCTGTTCAGCAATAGTGGCCGCGCGTTCGGCCATTCTACGCGACGGTTCCACACGACCGGCGCGGCGATACAGAACGGCACAGTAGGAAAGGAAGCGCGCCTGCAGAGTGGCATCGCCAATGCGATCCGCGCTGACAATGGCTGACTGAAACAGAGGCTCCGCCTCCTCCAGCTGTCCATCGCACAGAAGCGGAAAGGCCAAGAAGAACTGGGCCAGAGCCAGCTCTCGAGGGTCATCGCACTGCTCTGCCGCCGCCAGCGACTTTCGGCCATAGTCAATCGCCTGTTCTAGACGCGCGTATCGTTCGCGCCGCAGGACTGTGTGAACGAGCGCTTGAAAGAACTGCGCTCGCTGAGATGCAACGCCGTGCTGTTCGACGACGGGACGAACTCTGTCGATGAGGGCAGAGAGCTCGTCCACCCGGGCAAGCCAATACAGATCCCAGGTCTTGTCGACCTGCACTTGCACCCATTCGTGCCACCATTCGTCGGTGTGCTTTTCCACCAGCGCCAAGTCGCCGAGATGCTCCTCCGCCCTGGCGAATTCGTCGAGGGCGCGACCATGCTGGTGCTGGCGCTCCCACGTGCGCGCGCATTTCCGAAGGCGCCTGCCGCGAGCAACGGAGGTTTCCTCGGGAGAATCCGCGAGCGCAGCTTGGAAGGAATCCCGCGCCGATTGCGCGTCACCCGCGATCAGGAGCAGATCGCCGATCGCCTCGTGAAGCGCAGCACGAGCCTCGCACCGCCCGGCTTGGTCCATCTGCCGATCCATCTGCTCGATGGCCAGCCGATACAACTTGACCGCGTCGCCGTTCGCGTAGGTACGGCGGGCAAGGTCAGCCGCCCGTTCGAAGTAGCCAGCGGCACGATCCGGCACTCCAGCTTTCGCCAGGTGAAAACCGAGCGACCCCAGATACGGCTCGATCTCGCGGCCCGAATAGCGTTCCTCGATCGAAGCGGCGGCTCGCTTGTGCCAATGGACGCACTCGTCCGCGGCCATTGCCAAGTAAGCAGCGTCCCGAAGTTGATCGTGCATGAAGCGAAGAGTGCCCGATTGCTCATCTTCGAAGATCTGCCGTTGTCGAAGCGTTCCGTACGCGTCGAGGATGTCCGAGACGTCCAGCTCGGCTGTCTTGGCCAGAAGCTCGGTGTCGAAACCTCGACCCAAGACGGCTGCGGCATCAACGATTTGCCTGATTTTCGGAGAAAGGCCATCCAGCCGCCTGCGGATGAGCGCCGAGATCGCTGTCGGGATGGCAACGCCTGCGAGGCGCGGATCGCTGAGCACCCAGCGACCGCCGGAATTGCGCTCGAGCCGGCCCTCGGCGATCGCCGTCCGCAAATACTCGCCGAGAAAGAATGGATTCCCGCCTGAAACGCCGTACAGGAACTCGACCAGCTCCGACGGCGGTGTGCGTAGCGCAAGCATCCCACCCACCATTTGCCCCACGTCTTCCTTGCCCATTCGGCCGAGCTCGGCGTAGAGGGCGCCCGGGGCGTGAAAGAGCTGTTGCAACGACGGCGTCATCTCCTCCAGTCGACCCGTTCCGAGCAGCAGCAGCGACGCGTTCGCGCAATCCGATGCCGCAATCGCTGACAACAGGTCCAGCGAAAGCTCGTCGGCCCATTGCAGATCGTCGATGATGAAACAGAGGGGTCGCTCGCGTGCATAGTCGAGCACCAACGACGCCAGCGCGCTCAGCATACGCGTTCGAGCGGCGTCGGGGGGAAGCGGCGGGGCTTCTTCCTCTTGCAGTTGATCGGCGAGATCACCGAGCAGTCGCTCATGGGGCGCAAGCACGCGAGCCCGACCCGTCAGCAGCCTCTTGGCGGTGGCGCCATCCACATTGCGGCAATAGTCCGCGACCCCGGTTAGCAGGCGCCGCACCGGGTGCAGCGGAGCACTCAAGGCTCGATGACCGCCTTCAGCCGTACCCAGGGGCAGGCATTCGCCGGTAATCACGGCCATTCCCTTTTCCGCGGCCAAGGCAGCAGCTTCGAGCACGAGGCGCGTCTTTCCCGCTCCACTCGCCCCTGAAACGAAGACCTTGCTCCCTCGTCCGTCGACGGCGCGGTCGATAGCGTGCTCGAGTTGTGCGAACGTCTCGCGACGACCCACGAATCCCGAACGATAGAGGTAGCTCGTGGCCTTCGGAGACGGCGATCGTTCTGCTGTTCCGCCTGCCGCTTCCAGCAGCGCCGCGACGTCGTCCGCATACCCAATACGGTCCTGCGGGCTAAGCGTCAGCAGACCCATGACCACGTTGTCGAGCGCCGCCGGAATACCTGCGACCACCGCAGAGGGCAGCGGCGGAGCAGGGGAAAGCTCGTGGACTCCCGCCGGGCCAAAGGGGAACAGACCTGTCAAAGCCTCGTACAGGACACACCCCAGCGAGAAAAGATCGGCGCGCGCGTCCACGAATCGGCCGAAGCGCTGCTCGGGCGCCATGTACGCCAGCGTTCCCGAGCCTGCGTCGGCGAGGTCGAGGATTTCTCTGCCCATGCCACCAAAAGGAAACACGAGCCCGAAGTCGGCGAGCACGGGCGTCCCGTCGGTGCGAATTAGAATGTTCTCGGGTTTGAGATCGCGATGGACGACGCCGCACCCATGCAGGAAGGCAAGCCCCCGGCAGATCGGAATGGCCAACCGCACGACCTCGGCAATCGACAGACGAACGGGGTCTGGTGGGACGCTACTTCTGCGTGCCTGCGCTGCGCCACCGTGGGTGTCCGCCAGCGTGCGCGCTGCTTGGGCGTCTTCGGTTTCGCGTTGCGCCCGAGTCGCCATCGGCCTCGGCCACAGCACGGAGCGAAGACTGGTGCCTTCCACGAGCTCCATGGCAAACCAGGGGACTCCATCGCTCAGGCCCTGATCGAGAATGCGTACGATGTTCGAGTGTCGCAGTCCTGCAAGGATATGAACCTCGCGACGAAACGAAGTGAGCAGTTGCGGGGCTTGGGTCCGCAAGACCTTGACCGCCACAGCCTCCCCGGTAACCGTATGCCGAGCGCGATAGACGATCCCCATCGCGCCAGATCCGATGGACTCTTCCACGGCGTATGGTCCCAAATGCCTACCCGCGCCGATCGCCATGGACGATGATTCTCGTCGGTGGGTCGGGGCCCAGCAAGCAAAAACGAGGTAACTTTTCCTTCCGCCGGCTGCGCTTTGCGCGGAGCTAGTACCGTGCCAGGCTTGGGTCGACTTTTTCGGCCCATGCGTTCACACCGCCGGCGAGAATCAGCAGGTGAGCGAAGCCGGCTCGTTTGAGCTGGTAATATGCCTGGAGACTCCTTGTGCCGTGATGGCAAGACAACGTGTAGGTCTGTGCCGAATCGAGCTCGTGCATGCGCGCCGGGATTTCGCCGAGCGGGAAGGGAATGGCGCCCGGAATCTGGACGATGGCGTGCTCGTGCGGTTCGCGCACGTCGAGCAAAAGGAACTTCTCGCCGCTTTGGCGACGCCGGTGAAAGTCTTCGACGGATATCGCCGGGACGCCACGCGAATCCAGGGTGGCGGCCTGCCCCTGCGTGCAGAAGGACTCGTAGTCGACGGGAGCAAAAATGGTCGGATGCTCACCACATACGAGACAGTCGGGGGAGCGGCGGACGGGAAGCTCGCGGAACTTCAGCTCGAGCGCATCGAAGACAATGAGACGCCCCACCAGTGAAGCGCCAATACCTAGGACGAGCTTGAGCACCTCCAGCGCCTGCAGAGAGCCCAAGATCCCAGGCAAAACGCCCAGAACTCCACCCTCCGCGTATGATGGCACCAGCTCTGGCGAGGGCGGCTCAGGAAACAGGCAGCGATAACACGGCCCGCGATCAGCGCCGAAGACACTCACTTGCCCTTCGAAGCGAAAAACGCCGGCATGCACATTCGGCTTGCCCGTGAACACGCAGGCGTCGTTGATCAGGTACCTAGTCGAAAAGTTGTCGGTCCCATCGGCTACGATGTCGTACGCACGAATCAATTCGACCGCATTTTCGCTGGACAGTCGAAGCGCGTGCGGGACAATCGAGATTTCGGGATTGAGCCGCCGCAGTCGCTCGACTGCCGCGTCCAATTTAGGACCACCGACATCTGCCGTCGAATAGAGGATTTGCCGCTGTAGGTTGGTCAGATCCACGCGATCGAAATCCACGATGCCGAGTGTGCCGACGCCAGCGGCAGCCAGGTACAGAGCCAAAGGCGAGCCCAGCCCTCCCGCACCAACGCAGAGAACGCGGGCGCGCTTGAGACGCTTCTGCCCCTCCAAGGTAACCTCGGGCATGATCAGGTGGCGGCTGTAACGCAGAATCTCCTCTGACGACAGCGCCGTATCGACGGGTGCACCGCCCGCAATGGCCAGGACCAAGGTGAGCACGTCGCCGTCGCGCAGGGCCACATCACGGCGATTCGAGCCCAAGGCTCGAACGTCCTCACTGCCCAGAAAGACGTTCACAAAGCTGCGAAGGTGCCCCTCGGCATCGAACAATTGGCGGCGCAAGTCGCTACTCTGGTCGGCTAGAGCGCCGAGCGCACCTTCCACGTCATCTGCCTCGACTGTCACGCTCTTGCTGCCGCCGATGAAACGTCGAAGCGGCGTGGCGATGAGAATGGTTACGGGCATGGCGGAATCTCCACGGAGGTCTCGCCGAAACGAGGAGGCGGCTCGACACGAACACCGTAGAAAGGCCCGCCTCGCTCGGCGAGCGCGAACAGGCCCAAGCCCGCGGCCTGCTCCTTCACCACGGAGCAAATGAGGTAGAGGTAGCCTGGCCACGCTTGTTTCCGGTCGCAGTCGGACGGCACTGCCTCACAATCGGGATGGCTGTGATAGTAGCCCACGACTTCTTCCCCGACCTGCTGCGCCTCACGCTCTGCGGAGAGTTGAAATGTCGGTGCGACGAGGTAGCGGCTACGACGATCGCCGCCATGCTCATTGGGAGCCGGCATTAGTCGGGTAATCCGCCAGGGCACCTGTTCGCCATCTCCAACGCCCAAGAGCACGCCGCAGGCCTCGAGCGGGTAGGCTGCTTCGCACAGGTCTTCGATCTGCGCTCGGATCGCAGCGGGGAGCCAGAACGATGAAGGAACCCCAGCCACCGATCGCAGTTTTACTAACATTCCCACTCGCGAACAAGGTTGACGACCGCCTCGGCGAGGGGGGACGACTGCATGTCGTGTCCCCCGCAGACTTTGGCTTACGCTGTCGGTTCGCCTTTCTATTGCCATCTTTCGCGGTTGTCCTCGGCTGTAGCGACGGCGGTTCGCTCTCGGGCACGGACAGCGGTCCTCTTGGGCTCGACGCTAGCGCCGACGGTGGAAAGGTGGACGTCGGAAGCGGCATCGAGGCCGAAGCTCGCGCCGACGGTAACGTCGACGTGCTGGACGCTGCGATCGATGTCTCGGACGCTCGGGTACTCGACGTCGCAGCAAGAGAAATAGCGAGAGAACCGGACGGCGCCCTCGATGCCACGAACGACAGAACCGACGTTGCCGGAGCATAGGCATCATGGAAGTATGGCGTCCAGGTAGCTGAGCCGGGCAGATTGGCGGCAGGAGGTGCGCCGCGGCGTAGCTGACGGATTGCTTGTTATCGGACATTATTGGGATGCAATTCGCTGAAGAGAAGGCGGCACTTGTACGCCTTATGCGCCATATACTCAGCGACGTGTCAGCCGTGCCTGATTATCAACTGGTCGCGTTTTCGGGCGATCAGGTTCGGACGTTCGACTTGCCCCGCGCCGGCGAGGTGACGATCGGCCGCGATGAAGCGAGCGCGGTACGCATCGACGATCCCTCGGTTTCGCGCCGGCACGCAGTCCTTCGCGTCTCCCAGACACTGGAGATAGAAGATTTGGGCGGGGCCAACGGGACGTTCGTGCGCCAGACCGTGGCTGCGGGCCGGGACAACGACACCGTCAGCGTGAACGTCCAGCAAGTTCTCCGACGCAGGGCCAATGTGGCCGTCGGAGACTGTCTCCTGTTCGGGACGACCTGCGTGGTGGTGCGCCGCCAACCCGCCGTCGTGATTCCCGACATCGCACCCGGGGTGGTGGTGCGCGATCCTGCGATGCAGACCGTCTATGCGGACGCCGCGCGTGCCTCGCGGACCAGCATCAACGTACTCCTCCTGGGCGAGACCGGCGTCGGCAAGGAGGTCCTGGCGCGCGCGATTCACTCGCATTCGCCGCGTGCCCGCGGGCCGTTTGTGGCGCTCAACTGCGCCGCGCTCGCGGAATCGCTGCTCGAGAGCGAGCTGTTCGGCAGTGAGAAGGGAGCGTTCACGGGCGCGGTGACGCGCGTTGGCCTCTTCGAAGCGGCAAGCGGAGGCACGCTCTTCCTCGACGAGGTCGGCGAGCTGCCGCTCGGGACGCAGGCCAAGCTGTTGCGGGTGCTCGAAGAGCGGGTCGTCACCCGGCTCGGCTCGACGCGCGCGCGCCCCATCGACGTCCGTTTTGTCGCCGCGACCAACCGCGACCTCGAGGCCGACAGCCGCCAGGGGCGACTGCGCCCGGACCTCTACTACCGGCTCAATGGCCTCGCGCTCGTCATCCCACCGCTGCGCGAGCGACCGCTCGAGATCGAGGCGCTCGCGACGTCGTTTCTCGCCACGGCGTGCCGCGACCTCGACCGCCGCACGCCGCTGACGTTCTCGATCGCCGCGCTGGAGCTGCTACGTCGGCACGCTTGGCCCGGCAACGTCCGCGAG
Organism: uncultured Myxococcales bacterium; assembly: GCA_964616265.1. Taxonomy (GTDB): domain Bacteria; phylum Myxococcota_A; class Polyangia; order Fen-1088; family Fen-1088; genus Fen-1118. The sequence continues at coordinate 7,470 of CAZTTW010000035.1, forward strand.
CTCCGCAACGCCGTCGAGCGTGCGGCCGTCATGTGCACCGACAGCGCGATCCTCCCCGAGCACCTACCACCGTCGCTGTCGATCAGACAGGAACCCTTGGCGGGTTCCTTAGACCTCCCGCGACGACTCTGCTGGGCTGAGCCCAGCTCCGTCAACGCGTCGATCAGACAGGAACCCTTGGCGGGTTCCTTGGACCTCCCGCGACGACTCTGCTGGGCTGAGCCCAGCTCCGTCAACGCGTCGTCCGCGCCCACGCGGACGGCGTCAGATGCGACGTTGCAGGCGGAAATCAAGGCGATCGAGCGCAGCCGGATCGTCGAAGCCCTCGAGCGCTGCGAAGGCAATCAGAGCGAAGCCGCGCGACAACTCGGGATGCCGCGCCGAACGTTCGTGTCGCGCCTGAAAGAGCTGGGGCTCGTCCGCCGTCGGTCGTCGGGTGTCGAGACGGAATGATCCCCGGGCTGGGCGCTCCTGCGATCATCGGTTCGCGATACCGGCCGATTCGCCTCATCGCGACGGGCGGCATGGGGGAAGTCTACGAGGTCGAGCACATCCACACGGGTGAACGTCTAGCGCTCAAGGTGATCGCATCCGGCAAGAACGTCTCCGCCGAAACGCTCGCTCGCTTTCAGCAGGAGGCGCGCGCCTCGGCGCGCATCAAGAGCGACAACGTCGTACGCGTCACAGACGCCGACGTAGCGCCGGAGCTGGGCGGCGCACCCTTCCTGGTCATGGAGCTGCTCGAGGGCGCCGACCTCGAACGCGCCGCTACCGCAGCGCCGCCGTCGCCCGCGACCGTCGTTGAATGGCTGCGGCAGGTCGCGCGCGCGATCGACAAGGCTCACAGCCTCGGCATCGTGCACCGGGATCTCAAGCCCGAGAACTTGTTCTTGACCAAGCCGCCGAGCGGCGATGATGCGCCCCACATCAAGATCCTCGACTTCGGCATCTTGAAGATGATCGAGGAAGGGGCGGGCGCGACGGGGTCGGGACAGATCCTCGGGACGCCAAAGTACATGGCGCCCGAGCAGGCCTCACCAGGCGCGCCAGTCACGCCGGCGACCGACCGATGCGCACTCGGCCTCATCGCTTACCGACTGCTCGTCGGCGAGAGCTACTATCGGGGCGGCGTCATGATCATTCTCGGGCAGCTCCTGCATGGCGAGTTGCAGCCGCCGTCCGCGCTTGGCGCGCGCCTCGGCGGCGCGTTCGACGCCTGGTTCTTGAAGGCGTGCCACCGCGATCCCAAACGCCGCTTCGCTTCGGCCTCGGAGCAGATCGAGGCGCTCGCCGCTGCGCTCGAGATACCTGTCGCTCCGATCGGAGGCGCGTCTTCGCAGTCGCCGCCAGTCAAGAGCTCCCGGCGGTCCTTGTGGTTCGCGGCCCTGGTCGTCGTTGCGGCCTCAGTCGCGGCGCTCGCCGCTCGCCGCTGGATGAGGACGTCGAGCCACGAGGCGCTCGTTTGGGGATTGCCCGAGCCCGGGGCGACAGCGGCGTGCAGCGCGTGCCTGTCCTCCGCCTGCCGCAATGAGGCCGAGGAGTGCGCGGCGAGCGAAGGTTGTCCGCAAGTCGAAGGATGCGTACGTGCCTGCTCATCAGGCGACGCCGTTTGCCGCGCCCGATGCTACGCGACGAGAGCGGCCACCGCTCAACTTCAACTTGGCATCGAGACCTGCCGGGCAGAGCATTGCGCCGCCGAATGCCTTCCGCCTCGGTGGGAGTGCTTGGGGCGAGTCAACTGGCAGTATCCGCGGCTCCGGCCCCAGGCAATCTCGATCAAGGCGACCGCCGTATGCGTGTCGTGCGGACCTGGAAACGGCCGCGCGCCCCTCGCAGCCACGCGGGTGCGCCTCTGCTCGGTCATCGATCCGAATTGCGCGCTTCCGTTTGCGAGCGCCGTCGCTGACGACAGCGGCTCCGTGACCGTGAAGATCGATACTTCGGTCTACCCGCCCCCGCTGTCGGTGTTTCTCGAATTTCGGAAGGAGGGTTACCTCGACAGCCTCGTGCCCCTCAATTTCCCACCCGTTTCCGGCGATCTCGACCTCGGCCCGCAGATCCTGGTGCAGCCGAGGGCGAACGTGAGTGGGGCCGCTGCGATGCTCGGTACGACCTACGATCCGTCGCGCGGCCACGTCCATATCCGTCCCCTCGACTGCAATGGTCAGGTCGCCACCAAGGAGGTGGCGGTCACCTGGCTCGATCGAGACGCGCGTACATCGACCATCGACTACTTCGGCTACACCCGATCGGCGATGGCAATGAATTTGCCGATAAACAGCGCCAATCTCACGCGGATCGTCGCCCGCGTCGCCGGCACGAAACAGCTCGTCGTTGCGACGGGCGTGGTCGTCCGCGCGGGCGCCGTCACGCATGCGGAATTTTCGCCATCGCCATGAATGCGAAGAGCCAGGCGTCGACTCGCGTCCGCGTTGACGGAGCTGGGCTTTGCCCAGCGGAGTCGTCGCGGGAGGTTCAAGGAACCCTTCCAGGGTTCCTGTCTAACGCGAGACCTCGTTGCCGGCGGCATCCAGGAACTGGAGGCCTTGGATGCAGAAATTATAGTCGAACGCCTTGCCTGGCTGGGGGCTGACGTAGAACTGCAACGCAACAGAGAGCGTCGGGTCGGAGACCTGGCTGGCCTGCCCGGCGGGGGCGTTGACGAGGTCTCCGAGCGCCACCGTGACCGGGCCGGCGGTCTTGAGGACGGGGGCCCCGGCGAACGAAACGAGGCAACCTGGCGCGGTCTTGCAATCGGCGCTGCTGAGCTCGACGAGCTGAGGCAGAAGGCCCGTGGGCGGCGGGTTCGAGAGATTGAAACGAACCTGCGCGACTCCCCGAGCGTTGAGGTCGAATGGCGCGGTTTGCGTGGACCCACCGTCATCTTGCGCGAGTTGGAAGATCAGGATGGCGCCCCATCCCGAGCCGCTGGGACCGGGATCGACCTTGCCCGACATGCACGTCTTGTCGGACGTTTGCTCGACGATCCCCGTCGAGACGCCGCCAGCGGAGGCGTCGGTGGTTGGCGCGACCCAACGCACGACAGAGGGCGGGTCGACGGCGAGCCGACAGCTGGGATCCGTGGGCGTGTTGCAGGTCGGGGCCGTCTTCTGAACGCTGCTGCCCGACGAGCCACAGGCCACGAGCAGGCTACCCGTTAATACCAATCCGATGCACGAAGATATTTTGTTCATGATGTTCTCCTTGGCCCTGGGTCTTGAGCAAGGACAGGGCCAACCCGAAGATGGCGGCGAAAGGGCCGCAAAGCCGCCCGGCTTGCTTGCGGGTAGCGCCGATCCTGCTCAGCTGAGCAAGACCTGCTCAATCAGTTCGAGAGCGCGACGAGGTGACTGATACAGAAGGCGAAGCTGTTCGCGCCCGAGGAGGTCGACGGAACGTGGAAGACGAGCGACAGCAACCGGGTGGGATCGAACGGGCGGGGATTGGCGACGAAGGGGGGACCACCGATGTCCTTCCATCGCACCTCGTTTCGTCCGGCGTGGACGGGCGAGGTCTCCGAGACCGATCCGCCCCAGAGAGCGGCGTCGTCGAAGCCGGAGGTCGGAAACGCGACCCGGAGTCCCGCGCCGGGAGGCGGTTCGAAATCGATATGGAAGGCAAACCCCGTGATCTGGTGTGCCAGGGCATCGTAGGGCGCTCCGTCGTTGAGCGTGAGACCAATGCGAGCGCCCCATAGGTTGCTCCAGTCCGGATTCCCATCAGCGCCCGCGATCGCCTTGGCGGTGACGCCCATCGCGCACATCCCCAGATCCTCGGTTGGTTTGAACGCGGGCGCGGTCGCATCCGGCGCGACCAGCACCGAGCATTCACTCGCGGAGTGCTTCCCCTTTTTCCGGCAATCGTCGGTGTCGGCCGAGGCGAACCAGCGGCCCCGAATGCCCGTCGCCCCCGTCGTCGCGACGTCGATGCGACCGCTCTCGTCGGGAACGAGCGGCGTACCAGCAGAGCCGGCATCGCCGACGGCGGCCGGCGGCGCACGGTCCATCGAGCGGCATCCCGCCGTCGGCACGAGCGCCACAACCGCGATAGAGATCAGACGGCGCATGCAGTTCGATCCGCCCACCTCACCAGCATTACCGAACGGCCCGCCATTCGCCAGCCTTGCTGAGGATCAGGACATCCTGAAGTTTCATGAGTGCAAATGCAACAAGCGCAGAATCGTTGGCCTTTCGGCCGCAGGCGCAACGGTCTTCAACGTTTCGAGGATTCGTGGCAGCCGTATCACAACCTTCGCGGCGCGGCGCCGCCGGCTACGAGTCGGTCACGCTCACGTTGCCCAAGGAGGTCAATCTACTCGGTTCGATTGATTCTTGGCACTGGACGGCGACAGGATTATTGAATCGCGGGACATTTGCCGAGCCGAGACAGGCAGTTCGCTAGTAGGCGATTCGGCCCTTCGGCGTCGCGCCTATCAATAATGGAGCGCTTCGCAAGATAATATTGGTCGGAGTACCTTGCCGAGCGCCAAACCAACTACTCTGGATGAAAAGACGATGTCTTGGGACTCAAGGTAAGGTAGCGGATATCCACGACCGAGAAGCACGCGGCTTGCACTATTTCTCGCAGCCCCTAATGCTCATTGCCCGAAGCTATTTCGCTGGCAAAGCAATGCTCTCCTTTTCGAAAACCAGCAGCTGTTTGAGCGTCTATTCTTGGCATTCGAGGTAGATGTCCTCGGCGGTGCGGCGGCCGCTGTCCTGCCGAACCGCCTGTCCGCCGACAGAGCTTCAGGAGCGATCGACGTACAGGACTTCAGCCAGGAGCGCCACGCAATTGTTCTGAAGAAGCCAAGTGTACTTCAGCAGGTGTGCCAACAGATAACAGGCAGGAACTCATCCAGGTTCCTGCCCGCGACACGAACGTGATTCACTAGCGTGGGACCAGCCGGCAGCGTTCATTCGAACGGCCTTAGCTCCGACCTTTCCAAGGGGTAAAATCTGACCTGCGCTTTCTACAGGACGGGACACTCACGGCGGCCGTCAGCGGACAAGCGTTGGCTTGGGTGCCATTGGCCATGTTTCGAGATTTCTCGAAACTCACGATTTGTTCTCCGGGGGTCTATCAAGAGACCAACAGCTCAGGCCCCCCCGAGCTTGGCCCGCCCGCCGTGTACCCGCGCGGCGCTATCTGTCCCGATGCCCTTGAGACGGCATGGGACTCCACAACGAACGTTCCCATGTTCGGGCCGTAGGAAGCGCCCAGGTCGGTACATTCGACAGCGACAACAACAACCGCCATCTCCCCGATCGACTGCTTCACGGTGGCGCTCAGCCTCGCCGGCTTCTTCGGTCAGGTTGTCTAGCGGGGTACATTTTCATGTTCCGGACGGTCACTCTGTGCACACCTACTGGCTGTGAATTCAAGCGCTTACACTACTGTGCATTTCAGAGCCTCCAATCAAATCCGCCGTCCTTACGGTCTTGAGGGTTCGAGTCCCTCCTCCGGTACCAAGCGGTCGTCTCCCGAGGGAAAAGACGAACCAGCGCGAGCCAACGTCATCTGGCGTGGCGCTTTCCGCCGCTACTGCCGAATCCAGTTCACGATGAACTTGCCGTGGCCGCCCTTGATGGCGGTGCCCGAAACGTTCAGCCCCTGCGCGTAGAGGGCGCCCCCTGTATCGCTGCTGAGCTTGTCGTCGGTCCAGTTTCCGTCGAGTCCGGCGCTAGCCGTGAGAATGCAACTCGAGTCCTCGCATTGATCGAGCTTCCACGCGGCTCCACTGATGTTGTGCGCCGCCATCCACGCGAACCAAAGATTCGACTCGTCCTCGCACACGTAGTCGTGATTGGATCCTGTACCGCCGTCGGCGAAGGTCGCGCCGAATTCGGTCACGAAAAGCGCAGCACCCGCCGCGATGGCCTTGTCCCCGAGGTCGCGAAACGGCTGCCCGTGCGTGCAGGAATACCAGTGCAAGGTGTAGAGGAGATTGGTGCCCGTCACCGGGTCGCTTGCGGCCAAATCCACGCGCTGGGAATAGTTCGGGGTTCCGAGAACGATCAGGTTGTCCGGATCCACGCCGCGGATCGCAGTCACCACGGCCTGATGGTAGGGCTTGATTTGGTCCCAGGAAGCTGCGCTCGCTCCATGGGGCTCGTTGTAGGGTTCCCAGATGACGTTCGGGTACGCACCATAGGTCGTGGCCATTTCCGTGAAGAACGCAACGGAAGCCTGCTGCTGGTCGACGGCGACTTCGGTGTGCCAGTCGACGAGGACGTAGACGCCAAGATCGATGGCGTGGCGAACGATGC
>CAZTTW010000036.1:0-13605 GCA_964616265.1 uncultured Myxococcales bacterium
AAGGAGTTGAAACCCTGTTGCCTGCGCCCACCTCAAGCAAGCTCCATGCCGGATAGTTCCGGCAATCCTAGAACTCGGATACCCTATAGGAATCCTTGGGATTTCTCGGATATCCACGAACCTCAACCGCGGCCGCTCAGGCCAGCACCCACGACAATGCTGTCAGGGTGCCCTGATCAGGACCGCAGAAAACTGCAGGGCTAGATGTCCAACACACTGTTGCTCATCAATGCGGACGGCCCCGAAACACGCGTTGCGCTCGTTGAAGATGGCCTTTTGGGCGAGCTTTACATCGAGCGAAAACAAGAACGGGGTATTGCCGGAAACATCTACAAGGGGCGCGTCGACCGCGTTCTTCCCGGGATGCAAGCGGCTTTTGTAAACATCGGACTCGAGAAATCGGCTTACTTGCACGTTTCGGACGTGCGCGGGACGCCTGACGACCTCAAGCGGCTGGCCTCGGGCGAAAGTCCAAGCAGCGAAGCTGGCGACGAGGACGAGCCCGAGGCACCATCGGGCGCGGCGCGCATCGAGGATTTGCTCAAAGAAGGCCAGGAGATCGTGGTTCAGGTGACCAAGGAGCCCATCAGCACCAAGGGCGCCCGGGTCACGCGCTACATTTCGCTGCCGGGGCGGCACCTGGTGTTCATGCCCACCGTCGAGCACGTCGGCATTTCGCGCCGGATCTCGTCGGACAAGGAGCGGCGCCGGCTGCGCGAGATCATCGATCAAATGCGACCGCAGGGCACCGGCTTCATCGTGCGCACGGTGGCGGAAAACGTGCCCGACAGGGATTTGCGGGCCGACATGGATTTCCTCATCAAGTTGTGGAACAACGTCGTCCAGCGAACGGGCACCAGCCGCTGCCCATCGCTGATCTACAACGATCTCGACCTTTTGCTGCGGACGGTGCGTGACATGTTCACGCCCGACGTCGACAAGCTGATCATCGATTCGCGTCCCGAATACGACCGGATCAAGAAGTTCATCGCGGCGTTCATGCCGGATTTTGCCGGTCAAATCGAGCTCTACACCAGCGCCGAGCCTATCTTCGACGGCTACGGCATCGAAATCGAAATCGATCGCGCGCTCGAGCGCAAGGTGTGGCTGAAGTCCGGCGGTTATCTCATCGTCGACGAGATGGAGGCGCTCACCGCCATTGACGTCAATACCGGCCGCTTCGTGGGCAAGCGCAACCTCGAAGATACGATTACGCAGACCAACCTCGAGGCAGCCCGCGAAGTCGCCGAGCAACTGCGCATTCGATCGATCGGCGGCATGATCGTCGTCGACTTCATCGACATGGATCGGTCGTCGAACCGCAACAAGGTCACGCGCGCTTTCAACGACTTTCTCCGGCGCGATCGAGCCAAGGCTGCGGTCACTCGTATTTCCGAGCTCGGGCTGGTCGAGATGACTCGCAAGCGCACCCGCGAATCGCTGCTCCACGATCTGACCGAGCCGTGCGAGCACTGCGAAGGCAAGGGTTACACCAAGTCCCGGCGAACGGTTGCCTACGGTCTTTTGCGCGAGCTACGTCGCCAGGGCAACTTGATCGAAGGCGACACGGTGCTGGTCGAGGTCCATCCCGACGTCGCGCAAGTCCTGGCCGGCCCGGACCACGGTTACTTGGAAGAAATCGAAAAGCGCCTGCAGAAGCGCATCATTGTCAAAGCCCGCGGCTCGTTCGCCATCGAGGACTTCGAGCTGCGCTCGCCTGGCCAGAAGGCCCTGGAGCACAGCGAATCGAATCGCGAGGAGCGCGATCAACGGCGCAGTCGCCGCCGCAAGAAGGTCGGTCCGCCGGCTGAAGTGCAGGCGATGATGGACGAAGAAGAGCGCAACAGCCTCGGCCTGAGTGCGCACGCCGACTCCGAGCGCGAAACGCCGGAGCCCGAGGAGGACGACGCTCCGACCGTGCCGGATACGCGTGCGGCAATATCGGATGCGACGGCCAACGTGCCGGCGGCCGAGCCTTTGGTCGCGGCTCCGACGACTCTGTCGGAGGCACTGGCCAGCGGCGGCAACGGCGCGGTTGTGCCTGCAGCCGTAAACACCCCGGTCGTCTCGAATGCGGCTGAGTCGAGCGAAGCGAACGTCTCGGCAGCTGGCGACGCCCAGAAGACCGAGTTGTAGGTTAACGTAGTTCCATGTCGGTTATTGTAATCATTTCACCGACTTGTGAATCGAAAAGATATCCACAGGAAAATCCCAGTAACTACAAAGTGATAGAATTTTGATCCACAGGTTGGGCGCTGATAGCATTTTGGGAAAAAGGACGCCGCGACGGCGATTTTTCACAGGATGCCCGATCACGACAGCAGCTTATCCTCGACCCCCGGGGCGAACGCGACCAACGAATGCGCGCAGGCGGAGAACCAGCTCGCGTTCGCCTTTGCCAAGCCTGAAGCGGAGACCCCTGCTCGGGTGCCGCTCTCGTCTCGTCAGGAGATCCAGCATCCGGGCCGGAGCCTGCGCGCGCCGCGGATCGCCCGGCCGCTCGAAGAGATCCAGCTCGAGCTCGATGTGCTGGGCTACATGCCGTCCGGCAAGGTACTTGTCCTCAAGCTGACCGACAATCGCCATACCATCGTTTCGGTGAAGCGCGGTCGCGACGCTTACCGCGTGCGGGTTCACCGCATGTTCGCCGACGCCGAGCCCCGCCAGGTCCGTGCCCTGGCTCGCTACATCGTCCACAACGACAAGAATGCTTCTGCCCAGCTCAGCGCCTTCATCGAGAGCCACAAGCACCTCGTTCGCAAGCCGCCGCGTGCGGCCCGGCCCGTGGTCTTGCGCACCTCGGGGCAAGTGCACGACTTGGCAGTCGTGTTCGATCGCCTGAACCGCCGCTTTTTTGGTGGCGCGCACGGCGCGCGGATTACCTGGGGACCGTCGCGCCGCAGGCCGAATCAGCGCTCGATCAAGGTTGGCAGCTATTCGCTCGAAGACGGGCTCATTCGCGTGCATCCCGCTCTCGATAGCGAGGGGGTGCCCGCTTACTTCGTCGAGTGGATCGTCTTCCATGAGATGCTGCACGGCAAACACGCCATCCGGGAAGTCGGAGGGCGACGCTGCTTCCACCCGCCCGAGTTCGCCCGCGACGAGCGACGCTTTCCTGACTTCGGTCGCGCGCGGCTGTGGGAGAAGGCGAACATCGACCGATTGCTTGGCTGCTGATTCGGTTTGGCAGAGCCTTTTTCGCCGACACTTGGCCTGCCAAGTTGGCAACGGCCGACGGAAGTTTGCGCCAGACAAGCGCGCCCAGGCATTCGGGGTCGGTCTTTTCGGCGCGGGCAAAGGCCTTTCTTCGTGGAACAATTGATGCTAGTTCCGAGTCCGCAATGAAAATGGCGCGCTTCCTTTTCTCCGTCTTGGCCCTGGTCGGGGCCGCCTCGGCGTGCGGTCACGGCCGCCTCCTGCCGGGGACGACGATCCCGGCGACCGACGTCAACCGCGAGATCATCGACACCATCGAAGAGTACCGCATGCAGCTCGTGGCCAAGAACGTCGAAGGTCTCCTGCTGCTCGCGTCCGACAAATACTTCGAAGACGCCGGAACCCCGCAGTCGAACGACGACTACGGCTATTCGGGCCTGGCCACCATCCTGACCAGCCGCCTGCAGCGCGTGGAGTCGATTCGCTACGATATTCAATACAAGAGCATCCGCATCGGCAGCGACGGTCGCGCCATCGTGGACGCCTTCTTGAGCGGCGCTTTCGAGCTGCAGGGCGAAGTTGGCGAACGCTACCGTCGAGTCAACGACTTCCACCGCTTCGTGCTCGAACGATCCAGCGTGGGCGGCTCGTCCAAGTGGAAGTTCGTGTCAGGAATGTAGTGTTTGGAATAGCGCGCAAGTTTTTAAAGCTGAAACACCTGAAGCCGCGCCTCGAGGGGGCCGTTGTACAAACGGTGCGAGATGAGGGGCTTTCGTTGGAGAGCCTTGGCAAGCATGGGATTGCCCGCCAGGCAGACGGCGCGCCAGCCGGCCATTCGGTCGAAGGCGCGGGCCATGCTGAGGTAGAGCCGCTGCACGTCTCCGCCCGCGGCGGGCGCCTCCAGGCGTTCTCCGTAGGGCGGGTTCGTGCATAGGGTGCCGGCCGGATCCTGCGGTGACAGCTGTGCAACGTCGGCCACGTCAAAGGTGATGTCCGAAAGCACACCGGCGGCGTCCGCATTCTTGCGAGCAGCAGCAACGGCGTTACGGTCGATGTCCCGGGCAACGATGGGGCATGGCGCTTTCGGCAGCGTGGCCTCGCGGGCGCCTTTTCGCAGCGATTCCCAGATGCGCAGCTGATCTGCGGTCGCCCAGCGTTCGAAGCTGAAGTGTCGGCGCAGTCCTGGCGCCACGTTCCGGCTGATGAGAGCGTGCTCGATGGCCAGCGTGCCAGACCCGCTCATCGGATCGATGAACGGCAGTTCCGTCGCCACGCCGCCCAAGCTCAGGACGGCTGCCGCCAGCGACTCTTTGAGTGGAGCCTCCACCATGGCCACGCGGTAGCCGCGGCGGTGCAGGGGCTCGCCCGCCAGGTCGACAAAGAGTCGCGCGTCGTTGCCTCGCAGATGCAGCACGATAGAAACGTCGGGATCGCGGGGGTTGACGTCCGGCCGCTCGCCCTTCTGGTCGCGGAGCATATCGACGACCGCGTCTTTCACCTTGAGCGCGGCGAATCCCGAATGGCTGAGCTTGGGATTGTCGAGCGTCGTTGCTTGCACCGCGATGGTCATTCCGCGACCGACGAGAGCCGTCCAGTCGATGGCGTGCGCGTGCTCGTAGAGCTCGTCGGCATCGTGCGCTTCGAAGGCTGCAACTTCGAGCAGCACGCGCATGCCGACCCGTGAATACAGGCAAACCTTCATCCCGTCCATCAGGGTGCCGTCGAAGGAGACGCCGCCGGTGGCTCCACGTGGCCCGCGAATACGCAAGGCCACGAGCTCGCGGCGGAGAGGGCCCTCGGTGCCCTTGGCGCAGGTGACGAAGAATCGATAGTTCGAGTTGTCCACGGCGGTGGCGCAGGCAATGCCATGGCGAGAGTTTGCAGGCAAGGACAATCGCGGTGCCCATGCTAACCTTGCCCCGCTGTTTTCCTTTAACCCTTGCGTTTGCTGGAGGAAGCATGAAAACGCTGAAGACGTCGAAACACCTGCGCGGCTGGATTCCCGATTTTCCCGATCATCGCGACTTCCTGTACGCCGCCATACGGCCGGCGGGCGTGCGTTTACCGAAGAGCGTGGATCTGCGAGCCGGCATGTCTCCTGTCGAGAATCAGGGCCAGCTCGGGAGTTGCACGGCCAATGCGCTCGCGGGTGCCCTGGAGTTCCTGGAGATCAAGAGCGGGAAGTCGCTCGTGGATTTGAGTCGTCTGTTCATCTACTACAATGAGCGCGCCATCGAGCACACCGTCGGGAGCGACTCAGGCGCCATGATCCGCGACGGGATCAAGACGCTCGCGGCGCAAGGTGTGTGCCCGGAGAACAATTGGCCATACGTCATCTCGGCGTTCGCGAAAAAGCCGTCGGCAACGTGCTACACGGCCGCCAAGAAACACACCATCTCCACCTACCATCGCCTGACCAGCTTGGCGGACATGCGCGCCTGTCTCGTGGATGGCTACCCCTTCGTCTTTGGCTTTTCCGTCTACGAGAGCTTCGAGTCGGCGAGCGTGGCGCGCACAGGCGTGGTCAACCTGCCGAAGCGAACGGAGCGGCAGATCGGCGGGCATGCGGTCTGCGCCGCGGGCTACGACGATGCCTCCAAACGCGTGCTCGTTCGTAATTCCTGGGGACCGGGCTGGGGTCAGAAGGGCTACTTCACGATGCCCTACGATTACGTAGCGGATCGCAATCTTTCCGACGACTTCTGGACCGTTCGTTCGTAGCGGATTGCGCTGCGCCGGCGCAACTCTTCGTTTTCTGCCCCGCCGATTCGTCGCCCGCGGATTCTCGCGGACCTCCGCAGACGGGAGTAAAATGAGCCGCGGCCAACTGCCGACGGAGACATGCGAACGTGGTGAGTAGATTAGGGAAAGGCGCGGCCTTGGTTGCGCTTGGATTGTTTGTGTGGTCGGGGCGCGGCTGGGCACAGACCGACAAGCCGCGCTTCGTAATCCTCCTCGACAATTCGATGTCGATGACCCAGAACCCGGCGGGGACCGAGACCCATGGCGACGGATCCGAAAGCCAGCCGGGATGCAATCTCGATGGCAAATCGACGGCCGGATGGGCCTACGACGACAGTAAGCTTTTCCAGGCCAAGGCGGTCGTCATCGATACGATCTCGGCGTTCGGTGCGGCCGAGTTTGCGCTGGCGACCTACAGTCGGAAGCAGCTCGGCCAGCCCTGCAGCAGCAACGCGGATTGTACGTCGATCGTTTTGGGTGCGAGCTGCGTGGACGTTCCGGGGGACAGCAGCACCCAGAAGTTCTGCGCGTACTCGGCCGGCAACAGCTACCGTGAATGTGCGAGCGGTACCAGCTGCGTGGGCTGCGCGAACCCGTCCGACACGAACGATCTGGTTTTCGACTGGGGCTCGTTCGACTGCACGTCGAGTACCTGTAGCTTCGCTCGCGGCTGCATCGGCGGTCAGGTCGTGGTCGGGTTCCCGTCGGCGGGTCAGAACAATCTCGTCGACATCTATCACTGGATCGACGGCAAGGAAGACCTGCCGCCATTCACCGCTTCGTCCAACCGAGAGCTCCGCGGCGTCACCATGACGCCGCTCGCATCCGCCATCGATTCGGTTCGCGCGTGGTTGACGGACGCTAGCCAGACCGCCATCGGCGCGGGCGCGGGGCTGCTTTCGCAGAGCCAGGCGGCGCGCGATCCGCATGCCGCCTGTCGACCTTACAACATCATTTTGATTACCGACGGCGAGGACACGTGCAGTCCCAATACGACGGTCGATCCCGTCACCGCCGCCGCGACCGCTTACACCGCGGGGGTCAACGTGTACGTCGTCGGCTTCGGTACCGGTTACTCGACGGTGCTCGCCAACATGGCCATGGCCGGATCCGGCCAGAAGCAGTCGGCCTACTTCGCGTCCAACCGCGCCGACTTGACGGCGAATCTGGGCGACATTCTGATCAAAGCCATCCCCAAGCCGAAGTGCCATTGCGATGCCGGCTGTTACGACGAGGCCGCCGCATTTCCGCTCAAAGGCCAACCGTGCAGCGTGGGGATTGGCCGTTGCAAGCGGCAAGGCGTTTACGCCTGCAACCCGGCGGGCGACGGCGTCGTGTGCTCCGACTCGGCCAGTTGCTCGAGCACGCCGCTGGCCGCGGGAACCCCGGTGGCCGAACAATGCGGTTTGCTGGCTGGCTGCCTCGCGCCCACGGCTGCCGACTGTGCCGACGAAAATTGCGACGGCGCCATCGATGAAGGCCTTTCCTGTGCCTGCTCGTCCAAGCCCGAGCTGTGCAACGGCCTCGACGACAACTGCAACGGCGTCGTGGACGACATCACGCCGGTTGCGTGCGGGAAGAAAGTCGGCGCTTGCACGACTGGCGTGACCGCGTGTGTCTCCGACGGGGCAGGCGGCAAGCAAATCGTCTGTCAGGGTGCGGTGACTCCCACGCCGGAGGTCTGTGATGGCATCGACAACGATTGCGACGGGGTGGTCGATGAATTCACGCGCGCTTGCTACCCGGCCGGCGCCAGCGGCTGCACCTACGACGATGCCACCAAGGCGTGGAAATGCGTGGGGGCGTGCAGCGCGGGCCTGCAGCTTTGCTCCGCGGGGGCTTGGCAGGCGTGTGTTGGTGCGGTCACGCCCACGACGGAAATTGCGTGCGACGGAATCGACAACAACTGCGATGGCCGCGTGGACGAAAACAATCCCACGGCCGCAGACGTTTGCTATCCGTCTGGAGTTGCCGGCTGCGATCAGACGAGCGGCAAGTGCGTCGGCCAGTGTGCTTTCGGGCACCTGGCGTGCGCGGCCAACAAGATGGGCACAACCTGTTCCGGCGCGCGCGTGCCGACCCTAGAGTCTTGCAACGGCAAGGACGACAACTGCGACGGTCAGGTGGACGAAAATTTTCCCACGCTCGGAAAGCCATGCAATCAGCAGTCGTGCCAAGGTGCTGGCGAGTACGTCTGCAACAGCTCGGGCACCGGCGTCGAGTGCACCGTAAGCGACCAAGGTCCCACGCCCGAGGTGTGCGACGGTCGCGACAACGACTGCGACGGCCTCATCGACGAACCACCGGGTCCAGGCGAGCCGGCCATGCCGGGGGTCGGCGTCGCTTGCGGCAGCGACGTCGGCGAATGCAAGTCCGGTCTGTCCACTTGCACAGGTGGCAAGATCGTCTGCGATTCGGTCGGCCCCACGGCCGAAATCTGCGATGGCAAAGACAACGATTGCAACGGCAGCGTCGATGACGGCGTCGTACCGCCCGGAGACAGCTGCAATCCTGCTGGCATGACGGCCGGCCAGCCCATGGTTGGCGAGTGCCGTCCAGGTACCTTCGCATGCCACGGCAGCGAGGGTTGGCAATGCCAAGGCGGCGTGGGCCCGGCAACCGAGATCTGCGACGGCAAAGACAATGACTGTGACGGCGTTATCGACAACAACGCCGCGTGCGCCGCCGGGTACGTGTGCCTCGCGGGCGCGTGCGTGCCCACGTGCACGGAGGGCGGCGAACAGTATCCGTGTCCGGCGGATCGCTTCTGCAAGGACGGCGCGTGCATGCTCAAGGCGTGTGCTGTAAAGCCGTGTCCCGCGGGTACGGTCTGTCAGGCGGACGGAACCTGCGTCGACCCTTGCGCGAAAGTGAGCTGCCTACCGGGCGCCACTTGCGCAAACGGTGTTTGCGTCGACTGTTACAGCAAGGGATGCGCGGCTGGCCTCGCGTGTATCGACCGTCAGTGCATCGTCGATCCATGCGCCGGGAAGAGCTGCGGCAAGGGCGATCTTTGCAATGGTGGCGTCTGTCTGCCGAGCTGTGCAGGCGTTGTGTGCGTGGCCGGCCAGGTCTGCACGAACGGCGCTTGCGCCCAATCAGCGTGCGCACAAGGGTGCGACTCGGATTCGTTCTGCGACGCCGCGACCGGCGCCTGCCGACCCACGCCCTGTGCTGGCATCGCCTGCCCCGCAGGCCGAGTGTGCTTGAACACGACCGGGCTCTGCACCGACGATCCTTGCGAAAAAGTCCATTGTGGAGCCGGGCAGCTGTGCATCGTGCGCGACGACGGCACCCCCGATTGCAAGATTCCGGCGGCAACCGGCATGGTGGTCTCCGCGCAGACCAGCGGCAACGGCGCCTTTAGCTGTAGCTACGCCTCCCCCGGCGGCGAGACATCGAGCGCGGCAGTCATGCTCAGCGCCTTGGTGGGACTCGTCCTGTGGTCCCGCCGACGGCACCAGAGGTAATTAGTCCATTAACCAACAAAGGCGCGCGGCAGGGCCAGCGCATACTCGATGGCGGGCTGAATCTGCTGCGGCAAGAGCCCGCGCCAGTAGACGTTCCATTCTGGCAAGCGGATCATCCCGTCGCACTGCTTGGTGTAGAACGAGACGATGGGATTGCTCGGGCGCGCTCGCCAGAAGAAGGTAGGGAAATCCCGCGTCAGCATCGACCAGATCTCGCCGCCGATGCCTTCGCCTTGGGCCTGTCGGTTGACCGCGAACTTGCTGAGGTAGGGCGCGATCGGCGTGTTGGCGAAAAGCGCGGCTCCCAAGTAGTTCTCTTCTAAATACACGTGCTCCGATTGGCTCGTGACGATTCCACCCTCTTCGAGAGCGCCTGGCACGAGCGGGCGGTCGAAAGCCGACTCCAAGAGGTCGGTCAATCGTCGGCGGTCGACGGCTGCCAGTCCCGAGTGTTTTTCGATGCGCGAGCCTTTGCGAATCAAGGTGCCGGCGCCGCTCACCGTGAAAAGCTCGCGCAGCAGTTGCAGGGGGTTCACCACCGCGACGTTCATGCGCTGGGGGAGCTGGTCGAGCAGCTTTTTCACGTGGCGAAGCAGCGAAGCGTGCCGTCGTGGCAGATCGCCGCTGGTCAGCAGTCGCTCGTAGTCCGCCGACAGATTCACCAGGGAAATGCGTGGCGCGCCTTCGCGCTCGATGCCCGCGCTTGTCGAAAGGAAAATGACTTTGCGTGATTCCAGGCTTGCCGCCAGGGTTTGCAGTAAGTGAAAGCGATTCTCGATGTCGAGCTCTTTGGCGGCGTCCAAAGAAACGATGGGAATGGTGTTCGCCTCCATCGTACTGCGCACGGTGCTCTGAATTTCCTGCGGCAGATCGGTTCCCGAACCGATGACCTTGGCTGGCACCTCGTCCTCGAGCAGCCACTCCAAAATGCGCTGCGATTGCTTGTCGGCATCGCGCGCATCGAGCAATCCGACGAGCACGACCGGATAGAGCCCGAGGCCAGCCAGAATGCGCAGGTCGAAGTGGAAAGGATCGAGGGCGGCGCGAACGATCTGCGCGTCGGCCACGATGATGGCGAAGCTTTCCTTGCGCTGCGAACGAAAGAGCCTGAGGTAGAGATCGACGTCGGCTTTCTGTCCGACGCTCTCGAGAAAGCGGTGAATGATATCGGGATCCATCAGCGAATGACCTGGAGGAAGATTCGCACAGCTTCTTCGAGTTCGTCGAGATCCACGTATTCGTCTGCCTTGTGAGCCTGCTCGATTCTGCCCGGACCGATGACCACGGCATCGATGCCCTTTTCCACGAACTGTCCTGCCTCGGTGCCGAAAGGTAAATCAATCGGCGCTTGCGTGCGCTCTCCGAGCAAGCCAGTGAAGTCAGCCAAGCGCTGCGTCTCGAAGGCGGGATTGCCGGCGATCACTTCCCAGGCTGCGGTGAGTGGTGCCAGACTCGTCGCGATGGCGGCGCGAGCCTCGTCGAGGACCGGCTCGAGCTTCACGCCTGGGGCGGGGCGCACCGAGAACGTCAAGGTTGCGCTGGCCGGAATAATGTTGAAGGCCATACCGCCGTCGAGCGCGGCGATATTCATGCACAGACCGCGCAGCCCCGCCGGGCCGAGAGTGCGGCAACGCTCGCCAAGCTCGTCCAGGGCCACGGCGGCGTGCGCCAGCTTGGTCAGCGGGTTGGGCACGGCTTCTGCCAGCGACGAATGCCCGCCCGGCGCCGTTGCCGTCACGCGCGCGGCGTAGACACCCCGGTGACGATTGCCCACGCGACAACCCGTGGGCTCGCACACGAGGGCGCGGCGAAGGCCACGGATGCGGTCGCTGGCGAGAAACTCGCGGATGCAGCCGCCGCCCAGTTCTTCGTCGCCCGAGAACAGCACCGCGAGGCGGCCGACGCTTTGGTGGGCGGCTTGGCTTTGTGCCAGCGCCGTGAGAATGGCGGCGATGGCGCCTTTGGTGTCGGAGCTACCGAGACCATGCACGCGCGCGCCCGCGCAGGTGAGCTTCCACGGATCCCACGTCCAGCCGGCGTTCGCCGGTACCGTATCGATATGCGCGTTGAGGATCAGCGTGGGTTCGTCCGCGCCGAAGCGTGCGAAGGTTGAGGCGTGACCATCGTGCGAAAAGATCTCGACGGTCTGGGCGCCGAGCGCAGTCAAGTCGCGCGCCAACTTTTCCGCGAGCGGTTGCTCGTTGCCGCCGGGATTGCGCGTGTCGAACGCAACCAGCTCGGCGAGTCGTTCCTCGACGCGGATCTCCGATGGGTGCATGCGCATTTGCATCTACCACGGGCTTGACCGTCCCGAGTCCTAGGTTCATGATCTTTCTCGAACCTCCTGCGCGGTTCGAGACCCGGACGAAGTTTCTTTTCCCTACAAGCAGCAATCTGGGAGCCGCCTCTGACCGATGGAATGAGCACGCCCGCCACAGTCGGGAAGCCCGATGCGGTCAATCTCAAGTGGCTCCCCCCTACCATGGTAGGGTCAGGACTCATCCGAACGGCCGAGGCGGAAGGTTCACTATTTTGGTGTGCGAGAGCGCAGAGATGCTGGCCTTTCGGCCCGCGGATGGGCGATAGTTTATGATGGAAACCCTGAAAGGGTTTCCAAACCTTCCCGCGATCGTGCGCGCCGAGCAAAGCTCGGCGGCTCCCCACGCGTTTGCCTAGCTCACGCGAGATTCAACTAGATGCGGCTTACAAACAATGCGGGCTAGCTGGTTACCGGCGGAGCTGCCGAATTCGTGGGCGCCAACCCACGGTTGGATGGCGGCGCGGATCGCAGCAGGCGTTGCGATCGTCGTGATCGTCGCGTTCGCCGTTCTCGCTCGCCCAAAGGTGGCGGCGCTGATTTCGCAAAGCGGGCGGCGTGTTGGCCGGCGCGTCCTCGTCGGCCTTCTTGCCGTAGCGTCGCTGCTGGCCGTCGCCAGTTATGTCGACTTCGGCGTCTTCCGCTACGGCACCTATCTGAACGAATGGGATTTCTACCACTACTACGTCGGCACCAAGTACGCGCCCGAGCTTGGGTATGTGGGCCTTTACGGTGCCACGCTCGCCGCCGACGAGGAAACCGGCCTGCGGTACAAGAATCCACAAGGCGAGATTCGCGATCTTGCTTCGGCACGGCTGCGCGAGGTGGAGGAGGTCGCGGCTGAAGCACCGCTTTACAAGGCCCGTTTTAGCCAAGCGCGCTGGCGTGAGCTGGTGGCCGACATCGCGTGGTTCAAGACGCAGCTGCCGGAAAATCGCTGGAGCCTCCTGCTTGCCGACCACGGCTACAACGGCACGCCGGCCTGGTCGTTCGTCGTCGGTACGCTGCTCACGCGGCGTCTGTCGGTTCGCGTGCCTTGGCAGCGCTGGATCATGCTGCTCTTGGATCCGTTACTTCTCCTCGGCACGGCGGTGGTCGTGGGGCGCACGTTCGGCCTGCGGGTCGCGCTGCTTTTCGTGACGTTCCTTGGCACCCACTATTTGTTTTCCTGGGGCCACCTCAAGGGTGCACTCCTCCGCACCGATTTCGCGATGGCTTCGGTGCTGGCGGTCTGCTTCGTGAAGCGTGAGCGCTACAAGCTCGCCGGCGTCCTGCTGGGCTGGGCGATTCTTTCGCGCGTGTTCCCGGCGTTCTTTCTCGTCGGGCCCGCGGTCTTGCTTGCGGAGAAGCTGGTGCGACGCCGTTCTCTCGACCGTCGCCTGCTCGGCATGCTGCTTGCCAGTACGGCGACGGTAGCGGCTCTGGTGCTTGCCTCGGCGGCCTATTTCGGCGGCACGGCCATCTGGCACGAGTGGAGCTCGAAAATCGCGCTTCACTACGCCGACGGGAGCGACTGGGATTTGGGCTACCGGACTATCGTCGAGGCCAAATTCCCGCAGGGCGTGCCGATGCGCGGCTGGGACTTTGCGACCCTTACCGGCCTGTGGCCGAACACGACAGAAAAGCTGCCGTCGTGGATCGCCCTGGTTTTGTTGGCCGTGCCTGCCGTCGCGTTTAGTCGAAGCCTGGAGCATCATGAAGCCGTCGCATTTGGCTTCGTCTTCGTCTTTCTGTTCGCGACTGCGTCCTATTATTACTATCTGATTCTTTGCGTGCCGCTGCTCTTCTTCGCTGGCGAGCTTAACAAGCCACAGAACGCCCTTGGCGCAGCCTTCCTGTTTCTGACGGGCTTGGCGGGCTACGTTCTTTTCTCCGGTTGGGAATCCTTGCGCGCCTCGTGGATTCCTCTGCGCGGCTGGC
>CAZTTW010000037.1:0-4971 GCA_964616265.1 uncultured Myxococcales bacterium
GTGCGAGTCAGCGTTGGCTTGTTCCCAGCGGGGAATATGGCCATCGCCCTGTTGCGCGTCGTCGACGAGTGATTGCAGAACGTCGCTGGTCTCGTCAGGCGCGAGGATGGCACGCAGCTGCGCAAGCGTGCGGCTGTGGTCCCAGCCTGTGATGTTGTGGTAGTGCGCGTGGCCGACAGGCGCGCTGTGGGTCTTGTTGTCGAAGCCCAGGTACTCACCGCTGGCATCGCTAAACAAGTTGGGATGAAGGAAGGTGTGGTAGAGCGCGGTGTAGAAGACCGTCTTGTCGGCGTCGCTGCCGCCTTCGACCTCGATGGTGTGCAGCCGCGTGTTCCAGGCTGCTTGGGCTGCAGCGCGGATACCATCGAAGTTCCAGTCGGAGTTTTCGGCATCGAGGTTCGACTGGGCATTGTCGATGCCGACGTAAGAGATGCCGACCTTGACCTGCACGACGTTGCTCATGCTTGTGTCGAAGGTAAGGTAGGCTCCGACGTGCGCGCCGCTGGCGCTGGCGGCACCGGCGGTGAGCGTGGCGCCGTCAAAGACGCCAACCCCAGTCGGAGTCTGGTCGAGCTCGGCGGCAAAGTAGATGGTGTAAGGCTGGCTACCGCAGCCAATCACGCTGGTGGCAGAGCCCTGGACGTGTCGCTGGTCGGGGGAAAGGGTGATGCTCGACGCCGTTGTCCCGTTGATGCTGCCTCCGGCATCCATCAGCAACGTGGCATCGGTGGAAGGCGGGTAGGTGAACCGCCCGAAGCCGGTTCGTGCCGTTACAGTCAACTCGGCGGTGACCTGCGGTCCGTCGAGAAACACCTTGTAGTAGCCAGCCGTGGCCACCTCATTGCCGTGCGAGAAGGAGGATCGGTAGGTCGCGCCGTTCGTCGCAGGAGACACCGTCACTTTGCCGACGAACGGCATCAAGGGAATGTCCTGATACACTTCGCAGCCCCGGCCACTGAAGTGGGTGAGACTGAATTCCTTGATGACTGTATCGGCGTAGTCATAGCCACCGGCTGGGTTCGATATAGTGTCGGGGCTCCACTGCACCATTCCCAAAGGAAAGGTGGCGCCGGCAAAGGTGTCGCCCTCGAACCAACCACTACCGCCCGTGCCAATGTGCGGCTCGACGAATTCAGTAAGGTCCTCGGCAACAGCAGGAGGTCCATCAGCATCGCCCGTCATGGAGGACCCGTGACAACCGGTGACTGCGACCGCGACGGGGATCCAGGCCATTCGCATCCCAAGATCTAGCACGGCACTAGCGAAATGAGGGGTGTGTTGCACCCGTTGACTGAAGGTAAGACGTGATGTCGCACACTCGCGGGCGATGGTTGTTTGAAACGTATCGAGATTTCGAGCATCGCCTAAAGATGACAAGTTGGGTCCGATTTGGTCTGGGCGCCGTGGTCTTGGCGGCGGCTTGTGGAGGTAGCGCCGCGAAAGCGCCCGATGCGGCCGAGGGAGGAGCGGTGGGCTCGGGAGGGTCGACGCCTTCGGGTGGTGTCGTTTCCGCGGGAGGCGTTACCGCGAGCAGCGCAGGGGCTGCGTTCGGCGCCGGTGGCAAGCTCGGTAGCGGGGGGAGCGTAGCGACCGGGGCAGGCGGCGCTGATGCGAGCGGAACGGGTGGGGCGAGCAGTACAGGTGGCGCGAGCGCGAGCGGCGATGCGAGTAGTACGGTCGACGGGAGCAGTACGGTCGACGGGCGCATCACCGGCGGAAAGGGCGGCTCCGGAGGCGGGATCACGACGGGCGGAATCGGCGGGGCACAAGTCATCGACGGTGGGCTGGACGCGCCGATGACCGCGGGGACGGCGTGCAGCGGAGCTGTGCATTCGGCGGCCGCGGCGGGTTCGGTGCAGCCTTCCGTGGCTCTCACCGTTCCGGGCGGCTTCACCTTGACGACGATCGCCAAGGTTGGAAATGCACGGGAACTGGTAGCCCTACCGAATGGCGATCTCTTGGTGGCGACGAACGGCACGTCTGTCTATCTCGTGCCGAATGCTGACTCGACGGTCGTCCCGGGAGCGCCGGTCGTCTTTGCTACACCCAGCGAGACGCCAGCCCAAAGCATCGCCTTCGACGCGTCGTCGTGCACCCTCTACCTGAGCTCGCAGCACAATATTTACGCGATGGCGTATGCCGACGCTCAGCAGAGTGCCGTAACCGGCACGCCGATCGCCAACGTACGTAGCGGCAGCATCGCGCCGAATCGACCGGCTGGCGACACGGACGAGCACACCTCGACCTCGCTCGCCTTTGCAAGCGGCGGCCTTTACGCGGGTGTCGGGTCGTCGTGCAACGCTTGCGTCGAGACCGATCCGACGCGCGCATCGATCCAGCGAATGGATCCGAGCGGCGCCAACATGACCACGCGCGCGACACGCTACCGAAACGCTATCGCATTGACGTCCAACCCAGCCACGGGAACGCTCTGGGCTGGCGGTGCGGGTCAAGATGGTTTGCCCGAAGGCCATCCCTACGAGTTCATCGACGCCGTCACCTTGCATTCGGGCGTGGCGGACTATGGCTGGCCAGTGTGCGAGGAGAACCACGTCGCGTACACTGTTGGCGCTGATTGCTCGGCGACCGTGGCGCCCCTTATCGAAATGCCGGCCTATTCGTCGATCATCGGTGCCGTGTTCTATCCTTCCGGGCAGACCGGCGTGCACGCTTTTCCGACGCCGTACAAGGGCGGCCTGTTCCTTACGGCGCACGGCTCGTGGCACAAGAAGGCGGACGGCACATATTTTTCGCCTCCGCAGGTGGTCTATGTGCCCATGAATGGCGATGCGCCGCAGACGCCGGTCGACTGGTCCGATCCCACCAAACAATGGACCCAGTTCGTCGGTGGTTTCCAGCTCAGTGACGGGACGACTCGTGTAGCGCGGCCCACGGGGATTGCGGTGGGCGCCCTCGGGAGCCTTTTCATCGCCGACGATCAGAACGGCTACGTGTTCCGCGTCCGGCCGAATTAAGGCGATCGCGCTCCGCCAAAGAAAGGTGGCGGTGCGCACGGCTGGACGCTACGCTTCTTGCAGGTGTGGATCGCCGAGCGTGGCGCCTCTGCCCGAGGACATTAACGATCGTCGCGCTCGGTTGGAGGGTCCCACGGGAAACATTCGCAGAATCGCGCTCTTGGGCAATCACGTGCCCAGACAATGCGGCATCGCCACGTTCACCACCGATCTAGGCGAGGCTCTAGCGCGTGAGTTTTCGGACCTCGACTGTTTCGTTATCGCGATGAACGACGCGGGCAAGCACTATCCGTATCCGTCGCGCGTCCGTTTCGAAATTGCCGAGAACGACACCGCTTCCTATCAGCGGGCTGCCGATTTTTTGAACGTGAACACGGTCGACGTTACCTGCGTGCAACACGAGTACGGGATCTTCGGTGGCAAGGCGGGCAGTCACGTTCTGCCCCTCTTGCGTGACCTGCGCATGCCCATCGTCAGCACCTTGCACACCATTTTGTCCGAGCCTACGCCCTTGCAGCGCGCGGTCTTGGGCGAGCTGGGCCGACTGTCCGAGCGGATCGTCGTCATGAGCAAACAGGGCGCATCTCTCTTGCAGAGTGTGTACGGCGTGCCGGAGCACAAGATCGACATGATCCATCACGGGATCCCCAATCTCGTGTCCGCACGACAGAGCAAGGATCGCCTGGGCGTCGAGGGGCGCTTGGTCATCCTCACCTTTGGACTGCTTTCGCCGGACAAGGGCATCGAGACGGTCATCGATGCGCTGCCGGCGATTCTCGAGCGCTTCCCGAAGGCCCTTTACATCGTGCTGGGCGCGACCCATCCGCACGTGCGCGAACACCACGGCGAAATGTACCGGCTGATGCTCGAAACGCGCGCGAAAAAGCTGGGCGTCGACTCGCACATGATTTTCCACAACCGATTCGTCAGCCAATCCGAGCTCACCGAGTTTCTCGCGGCTAGTGACGTCTACGTCACGCCCTACCTCAAGCCCGAACAGATCACCTCGGGCACGCTGGCCTATGCCGTTGGCTCGGGCAAGGCGACGATTTCGACACCGTATTGGTACGCACGCGAAATCCTCGCCGAGAACCGCGGCATTCTGGTGCCTTGGCGTGATCCCGGCGCGATCGCGCGCGAGGTGATATCGCTCTTCGCCGACGACGCTAAACGCCGCGAGCTGTGCAGTCGGGCAGCCGCTTTCGGGCGCGACATGAAGTGGCCGGTCGTGGCCGGTCGCTACCTCGAGACGTTCGAGCGGGCGAGCAGCGAACACGCCTCGCGTCTGAAGGCCGCCTTCCAGGCCAAGACGCTGGCCGCGCGACCCGCGGTGCTACCCGAGCTGAATCTCGGACACCTTAGCGCCATGACGGACGACACGGGCATTTTGCAGCACGCGACGTTTTCGGTTCCCAGCTACGCCGAGGGATATTGCCTGGATGACAATGCCAGGGGCCTTCTGCTCATGAGCAGGGTGGAAGATGCCGAGGTCGGAGAGCCCGGGACGGTTCGATCCTTGATTTCCCGCTATCTCGCCTTCGTCAACCACGCCTTCGGTGCGAAGCTTGGGCGGTTCCGGAACTTCATGACCTACGCGCGCCAGTGGACGGAAAGCTGTGGCTCGGAAGACAGCCACGGACGCGCCCTGTGGGCACTCGGCAGTGTGGTTGGGCATTGCAACGATCCGGGCAGGCACAGCCTTGCGAGCCAGCTCTTCCACGCCGCTTTGCCAGCCACCGCCCAATTCACCAGCCCCCGCGCCTGGGCGTTCAGCTTGCTTGGCATCGACGAATACTTATGCGCCTTCAAAGGTGACATCAAGATTGAAGCTGTGCGCACGACTCTTGCCGAAAAGCTCCTCGACGTCTTTCGCCGTACAAACCAGCCCGACTGGGTGTGGTTCGAGGAGAGTCTTACCTATTGCAATGCCCGCCTGTCGCAGGCGCTGGTCGTGTCAGGAGCCCGAATGGACAATGAAGAAATGACCTCGGTCGGA
>CAZTTW010000037.1:5071-13601 GCA_964616265.1 uncultured Myxococcales bacterium
AACCAACTCCAGCAGTCGCTCTACGACGCCGCCACAGGCGGCTGCCGGGATGGACTGCACAAGGATCGGGTCAACGAGAACCAAGGTGCCGAATCGACCCTGTCGTTTCTGCTCGCGCTGTGCGAGATGCGATCTGGCCACCGCCCCGACGTCTCCACGCCTGCCGTGCAGGAGATCCAATCGTGATGGCTGGACGGGGGTACCCGACCCTGTTTCGCCGTCTCGACAAGAACCCCATTTTGACCAGTGCCGACTGGCCCTACCCCGTGCACAGTGTCTTCAACCCGGGGGCGGTTCGTTTGCCCGACGGGACGACCCTGCTTCTGTGCCGCGTGGAGGATCGCCGCGGCCACTCGCATCTCTGCGCAGCTCGCTCACCCAACGGCGTGGACGGATGGGTCATCGACCCCGAGCCGACCCTGCGAGCAGACCCCAAGAACTATCCCGAGGAACTCTGGGGTATCGAAGACCCTCGCATCACGTTCGTCGAGGAATTGGGAAAGTACGCCGTCGTTTACACCGCGTACAGTCGGAGCGGTCCCGGCGTTGCCCTCGCTCTAACCCAAGATTTTCGCACGTTCGAGCGCTTTGGACTCATCATGCAACCCGACGACAAGGACGCCGCCTTGTTGCCACGTCGAATTGGCGGCAACTTCGCTCTTATCCATCGCCCGGTGGCCGATTCGGGTGCGCATGTTTGGATCTCGCTCTCGCCTGACCTGCACAACTGGGGAAGCCACAAGTTGGTGCTGCCAGCGCGACGCGGAGCTTGGTGGGACGCCAACAAGGTGGGGCTTTCGCCGCCGCTTATCGAGACGCCGCGCGGTTGGCTGATGCTCTATCACGGCGTGAAGCAAACCGCCTCGGGCAGCCTTTACCGTCTGGGCGCCGCGCTGCTAGCGCTCGACCAGCCGGAACATTGTCTCCTGCGCGGTGACGAATGGATCTTCGGTCCTGAAGCCGGCTACGAATGCGAAGGTGACGTCGCAAACGTCACCTTCCCTTGCGGCTACACCATTGCCGCGGACGGCGACACCATCAACTTGTACTACGGCGCCGCGGACACCAGTGTAGCGCTCGCGACCGGAAGTATCGCCGAGATTTTGCGCTGGCTCGATCAAGGCCAAACTGAATAGGCGCTTGGGCCTGAGCGAGTTGCGTGCCAAGCTAGCAACCGCGATGAAAAAGAACGCAACGATCGAGGGCGAAGCTTCTCGGCTGATCGACGCAAGGATCAAGGAGCTCGGCGACTGGAGGGGCAAAATGCTGTCCCAAGTCCGAGCGCTCATCAAGCAGGCTGATCCTGACGTGGTCGAGGAATGGAAATGGAGAGGAGTTCCGGTTTGGTCCGATCATGGACAGATCTGCACGGGCGAGACCTACAAGGCCGTCGTGAAACTGACTTTCGCCAAGGGCGCTTCGCTCAAGGACCCGTCAGGACTCTTCAACTCGAGCCTCGAGGGCAACACCAGGCGCGCTATCGATCTCCATGAAGGCGAGAAGCTGGACGAGAAGGCTCTCAAGGCCCTCATTCAGGCCGCCGTGGCCTTGAACAAGTCTTCAGTGCGCGGGTAGCGCTGCCCGAGCACTGTCGCGTTTGGCAAAGACGTCCCTACGGCTTGCCGAGCGGGGTGCCTTTTGCTGCTCCCTTGCGCTTCCGTACGACTCGATCCCAGACTTCCCGCAACGCTTCGTCGTTGACCGGGCCGTACGACCTCTGCTGGGCTTTGCCACGCCCGTCGAAGAGGAAAGACGCCGGGATATTCCCGCTCCATTCCGGATCGAGCGCGCGCATCAGCGTCCCGTCGTCCCCGCGTTTGATCCAGGTCGGGAAATCGACTCCTTGCGAGGCCAGGAAGGCGACCACTTGGTCGCGATTGGCCTCGTCGTCGACCGAGAGGAGAACCAGGCGCAGCCCCTCGGCGCGGTGCTCGCGGAAGAATTTCAGCAAGCTCGGCATCTCCTCACGACACGGCTCGCACCAGGTGGCCCACACGTTGACCAGGACCGCCTTGGCACCGGGCTTCTTGATTTCGGCCAAAATCGACTTGACGTCGGCGCCGCGAAGCGATGCCTCGGCGGCGTGCACGGACTGCCGGCTAGCGAGCAACGTAAACGCGATCAGATATCCAGCGAGCGCGAAGGCCGATTGGCCAAACGGTCGGGTACCTGTTGCTGTACGTCGCACGGATGGTCCTTTCGGACAGCTAACACGCGGCGGCCGCTTCGTCGGAGCGGACGGCAGCGTCCATTAGGAGAAGCGCCGTGGGTGCACCGATCTCATCGACTGCGGACGGAAGCTCTTCCTGGGTAAAAGCGAAATGGCCGCTGTCCCAAGAGAGCAACTCGTAAATGGCCGCTCGATTGATCCGACGCGATCCTTCGATGCGCGCCGAGATGGCCTGACCAGCGCGAAGCCAGACGCGACCGAATTTTCCGCCGGCGACGATCAGGATCTGGCCGGAACGACGTTCGAGATCCAGGAAGCTGAGGACCGTCGCGAGACCGAATTGCTCCAACCGGCCGCGCAAGCCGGCGCTATTTCGCGGAGGCGCAGAGTTTTGTCGAAGGTTTGCCGGTACCATACGGCGAGTTGACCCCAATCGCTCATCCAGCGCAAAAAACCTCAACGACCTCGGGCGGCGGGGCCAAGTGGACGGGAGCCGAAAATGGGCGGCGGCGGCGCCGAAAACCGCGAGAGAAGACTAGCCACCCGTGCGTGGCAAGTACTGATAGAGCCAGGTCTCGCTGAGGGTTGCGTCGCCTAGGCGCAGGAAGCAGCGGAGATCCACCGGTTCGTCCCCCGTCGTCTCGAGGTCGAACTCTGCGCGCCACAAGTCGGTGCCCAGAATTTTAAGCACACGGGGGCTTGCCACGGTGCCGCGCGAGGCAGTGACGACCGCGCTCACGTCGAAGCGCTGGGGCATGTCGATCAGCGGCCCGCCAGAAAACTCGATGTCGAATTTGCGCCCCTGCTGGCGCTTCGATTCGGGTGCCCCGGGTTGGCCGGCGCGGCCGAGGCGGGTGGCAACGACCCGCGCTACGCTCGGCGGAAAAGGCTCCTTGGCCGCCCAGTGCAGCCGATAGTCGAGAGTCCATTGAGTGCCAGCGCTCGCCGGTCGTTCGGGGCGCCAGAACGCGACCACATTGTCTTCGATTTCCGTGCTGGTCGGTAGCTCGACCAGGACGACGGCGCCGCGTCCCCAGCCTTGGCTCGGCTCGACCCACGCCGAGGGACGGCGATCGTAGTAGACGCCGTCGTCGAGGTAGTGCTCGAAGTTCCGATCGCGCTGGAGCAACCCGAATCCTTTCGGATTATCGGTCAGAAAGCTGCTCGTTTGCGGGCGCGCCGGATTGTTGAGGGGCCGCCAAATGCGTTCACCGCTGCCTGTCCACATGGCCAGCCCATCCGAATCGTGAACTTCGGGGCGCCAGTCGGGTGCCTGACGGTGGTTGGTTTCGCTGTACCAGTACATGCTGGTCAGGGGCGCGATACCGAGCTGCGCAATTGCCGCTCGCTGAAAGAGCTCGGCGTGCACGTCCATCACGAAGTCCGCGCCTCTTCCGCATTCGAATCGGTAAGCGCCCGCGAGGCTCGGCCCGTCGAGCAAGGCGTAGATGGTGACATGCGGTTCGTCCGGCGCCTCGGCCAACCAAAACGCTACGAAGCGGGGAAACTCTTCTTTTCGGCCGGCCGCCGTGGTGTCGACGGCGATTCCGCGCGCCGAAAGTCCGTATTGATTCAGTGGCCCGGCGCTTCGGAAATACGAGGCGCCCTGGAACGCCAACCAGTCGTCCTTCATTTCGGCCGAGCTCGTCACGCGAAAACCCGAAAACCCGAGGTCGGCAGCGAGGCGGGCGCCGAGACCGCTCTTGCCGTAGTCGAAGTAGGCTGGAGAGTACAGCACGCGGCGGGCCGATCCACCCTGGACGATGGAGATGTCGACGGGTAGGGGAGCGTATCGGTTCACGTGAAACAGCTGGACTGGAAACGCGCCCCGCGGCCACGTCAGGGCGCGCTCGGGGCGAAAGCGAATCTGCCGAACGAGGTCGAAGTCGATGGTCTCGATCTGTCGCGCATGGTGGGAGATGCTCGGGAGAAACGGTTGCCGGGCGAGTTGCTGCGCGCGCGTGCGAAGCTGATCGAAGTCGAAGGGCTCGGGCAGCGCCAACAGGTCGGGCGCCGCTTTGGCAAAGGCGCCGCGTGCGTAGGGCAGCTCGGCAAGCACGCCACCGAGCAAGCCGCCGAGAAGGGTTTCGAGAAAACTTCGACGTGTGTGACGGATGCTCACCTAGCAACCACAGCTACAGCCACCACCGTTACGATTGCCGCCGCAACCGATGCCAGCGCGACAGCTGAAGAGTGCCATGACTGCCAAGAACGTGACCAACAGAACTCTCCGCATGAGCGTCTCCTTTGTCTTCGCACTTGGCGGCTTCCGGCCGCTCCGTGCATCCTGCGCCTGAGTGCACGGAGAGTGCCAGCCGGCGTGCTCTCGCCTGATGTCGCTGGCCGATGTGCTCCGTGACGGTCGACGGTAACCGGCAAGTGACGCCGCGCCGGCGGACGTGGTCGCAATGAACCGGCCGCGAAGCGACGAGGAGTCGAGGCACCCTCCATCGCCAGCAATGGCGCAGCAGGTCTTTCGCATGTATTCTAAGAAGACTGGCTTGGAGCGGCAGCGGCGCAATCACCGAGTCCGCGGAAGGAAACTATGGAGACGTCCGAAGGTTTTCTGGAACAGGATGAACGGCTGAAGCAGGTTCTCTTCAAACGCCAGATCACGGCGTTCTTGGTCTTTTCCGCGATTGTGCTTCCCGCAAGCTGGATCCGCATCTTTCAAACGGGATTCCGTCCTGTCTATGCCGTTCACGGAGCGGCCGTCTTGACCTTTTTGGTCATGTTGCTCTTGCGAAGGCATTTTAGCCCCAAGGTTCTCGTCGGTGCGGCGTCCGTTCTTTTGATTGTCGCAATTCTTGCGGGCGTCATCACGTTTGGCGTTCTAGCCGCTGGTCATGTCCTGATACCGACCATCATCATCCTCTCGTGCATGATCCTCGGACGCAAGGCTGCAGCCTGGTTGTTGCTAGGTACTGCGATCGGCCTTGTCTTCGTGGCTACCCTTCATCTGACCGGAACCATTCATTCCTCAGTGGATCTCCGGGAATACGCCCTTTCGTGGTCAGCCTGGCTCCTCGTACTACTCAGTCAGCTCACGGCCACGGCCTGGTACCTCTTCCTCTATCAGCCCATTGGCGAGATGCAACGCCGGGCCTCGGAATACCTGGCGGCTGTCTTTCAGGGAATCAACGACGCCCTCTTCATCCATGACAGGGATACGGGCGCCATTTTGAATGTGAATCAAAAGGGGATTGAAATGTACGGCTATTCCTCGGAAGAGGTGTGTCGCCTGCGAGTGGAGGATTTGAGCTCGCGCGTTTCACCCTACACGCAGGAGGATGCGGACGCGCGGATGTGCCTCGCAGCCCAAGGCACGCCCCAGCTCTTCGAATGGCAGGCCAGGCATCGCACCGGCAAGTTGTTCTGGGTCGAGGTGAGCATGCGGCTCGCCAATCTCGACGGGAAAGAGCGTATCTTGGTGGTGGTTCGCGATATCTCCGAACGCAAGCGCGCCGAGCAAGAATTGCAGTTGGAGCTTCGACTGAGTGGACTGCTGACCGAGATCGCCGCCACTTCTATCAACCTACCCTTGGATGCGGTCGGATCTGAGATTGTGGCTTCGCTCGGCAAGATGGCGGAACTCGTAGGGGCCGACCGGGCCTACATCTTCGACTACGATTTCAAGGCAGACAGCGCCCGGATCACGCACGAATGGCACCGCGACGGGCTGACGGCACAAGCCCATCTGTATCAAGCGCTGCCGCTCAGCCGGATGCCCGCGGCAGATGCGCATCGCCGTGGCGAGGTGGACTTCATCCCGGATGTTTCGCTTCTGTCGGACAGCCGGAGGCGGATCGTCGCGGAGCAGGCGGGAACCGCCAGTAGACTTACCATGCCTCTCATGCGTTCGGGCGAGTGCCTCGGCTTCGTGGGCTTTAGCTGGGCGACGCCGCACGAGGCCTACTCCGTTCGCGAGATGCGCCTCCTGACCTTCTTCTCCAACATTCTGGTGAACCTCCGGCGCCGCAAGGAGGCTGACGACGACTTGCGTGCCAGTGTCAGACGCTACGAAACCTTGGTCGAAAACAGCCCGGACGTCATCGCGCGCTTTGACCTAGACCTTCGCTATCTTTTCGTGAATTCCTCGATAACCAAAGTCAGTCCGATCAAGCCCGAAGACTTCAAGGGCAAGACCATGCGCGATGTGGGATTCACCGAGGAACAGGCTGAAAAGCGCGAAGCGCGGATCCGCGAAGTCATCGCCAGCGGCGTGCCGGCGGAAGCGGAATTCGAGTTTATTGTGGAAGGCAAGCTGCGGATCTACGAGTGGCGCGCGTACCCCGAGCTGGACGAGGTCGGAGCTGTGCAATCCGTCCTCACTCTCAACCGCGACATCACCGCGCGTAAGCGTGGCGAAGAGGAGCATCGGCAGTTGCAAGCACGGCTCGGCCAAGCGCAAAAGATGGAGGCCATTGGGACGCTTGCGGGCGGTATTGCGCATGACTTCAACAACATTCTGTCCGCGATCCTGGGCTGCAACGATTTGGCAATCAAAAGATGTCAGGACGAGGAGCAGCTCGACGACTTAAAGATGGTGGCACAAGCGGCGCGGCGTGCGACTGAGCTGGTCAAGCAGATCCTCGACTTCAGCCGCATGTCCAATGAAGAGGCCAAACCTGTCCAGCCCCAGATCATCGTGCACGAGGCACTCAAACTGCTCCATGCTTCGATTCCGTCGACCATCGAAATCCGCGAAAACCTCGTGTCCAGGTCGCTGGTTCTGGCAGAACCTGGCGAGATCCACCGCATGGTCATCAACCTTTGCACCAATGCGGCCCTGGCCATCGCGGGAACCGATGGAGTCATCGACATCGGGCTCGACAACGTAGACTTGGATGCCCAGTTCGCTATCAGCCATCCGGGGGTCGCGCCGGGGCATTTCGTCCGGCTCACCGTCAAGGACAACGGACGCGGGATGACCGAAGAAGTAAAAGCACGAATCTTCGAGCCGTACTTCACGACGCGACCAAGTGGCGAGGGGACCGGTATGGGGCTCGCCGTCGTGCACGGGGTAGTCCACAAGCGCGGCGGCACCGTGTCGGTGGCCAGTGCACCAGGACTGGGCACCACGTTCCAGGTCCTTCTCCCGGTCACTCTGCCAACCTTGGACGCCGACGCTGTCACCGAGGAGCCAGCCGCGACGGGAAGCGAACGTATCCTGTTCGTCGACGACGAACCGATGCTGGTCGATGTTGCCTGCCGCTCGCTGGCCGGCCTTGGATACAAGGTAACGCCGATGACGAGCGGACTGGATGCTGTCGCGCGTTTCAAGGCCGCTCCGACTGATTTCGACCTCGTGGTCACGGACATGACGATGCCGAAGATGACCGGCGATGAGCTTGCGACCGCGATTCGAGCTATGCGGCCCGACATCCCAGTCATTCTTTGCTCTGGCTACAGCGAGCGCGTTCGATCTGCGAAGGCTGGCGTGGAAGGCATCGACGCCATTGCCTTCAAGCCCGTTTCCGCCGCGGCGCTATCGCGCATCATCCGAAAGGTACTCCAGAGCAAAGTTTCCGCTCGCGCCTAGTCGACGGTTACTGAGCCCTGCCGAGAAGGCGACCGCCGGGGTCCTATTTACGACAAGTTTAGTCCTCGGAAAAGCAGGCGAAACGTGGTGCAGCTTATAACGCTAGCGTGGGACGTTAGGATCCCACTTTGACAAACCACAACGCCACGAAACGAGGCAACGAATCGCATGATAAAACCTACCGTTCCGAGGATCCTTTCGTACGTTCTCTTGGCTTTAGCAGGTGTCTGGGCTCTTCCAGCTCGCGCTGCAGACGCGCCCATGACCGTCGGGTTCGTGTACGTGGGCCCGAAGGACGACTATGGCTACAACCAAGCGCATGCCCAGGGAGCCAAGGCGCTGGCATCGCTGCCGGGCGTAAAGATCGTCGAGGAGGAGAACGTCCCCGAGACGTTGGCCGTGCAGAAGACCATGGAGAGCATGGTCAAGCTCGACGGAGCGAAGCTGATCTTCCCCACCTCGTTCGGCTATTTCGATCCGCACGTTCTCAAGGTTGCAAGCAAGTTCAAGGACGTGATGTTCCTGCATTGCGGGGGCCTTTACACCGAGGGCAAGCATCCGGCGAACGTGGGCAGCTACTTCGGC
The DNA here is from genome assembly GCA_964616265.1 of uncultured Myxococcales bacterium. Lineage (GTDB taxonomy): Bacteria > Myxococcota_A > Polyangia > Fen-1088 > Fen-1088 > Fen-1118. Next base: position 13,369 of record CAZTTW010000037.1, read on the forward strand.
TACATCGACGAGGCGGAATACATTTCGGGCATCGTCGCCGGAATGACGACGAAGTCGGGCAAGTTGGGCTTTATCGCGGCCAAGCCCATCCCGCAGGTCCTGCGCAACATCAACAGCTTCACGCTCGGCGCTCGCTCGGTGAATCCCAAGGCTACGACGACTGTGGTCTTCACCGGTGATTGGTCCATGCCCGTCAAGGAAGCCGAGGCGGCCAACAGTCTTATCGATCAAGG
>CAZTTW010000038.1:0-13539 GCA_964616265.1 uncultured Myxococcales bacterium
AAAAGGCAACAGAGGTGTCTCGTCCTCCGTCCCAGGACGCAACAGTACACGACTGTCGAAGTCCCACCCCAAAATGAAGACAGTCTCCCGAGCCGCACCTATGGAAGCGGCCATGGACGCAAACGCCTGCTCCCCGTCCTGGATGAATGACAGGCGCCAAGCCAACGCCTTTTGCCAGCAGGTAACGCCGGGAACGAGCAATGGAGCGACGGGCGCAATCCCAGTACCGCATTCAAATGGTGTGCTTGCCAATTAATTGACCCGCTCAAATCAGATCGGCCCCGAGCCGAAGTGTCAAGGATGGCACTTTGCCGTAGCTCTTCAAGGCGGAGTCCGTCCGCCCGGCGGCCTGATCCAACGCAGGACTGGCAGGCGCCCCACCGAGTGGTGTGATACTGGTGTGCGAGTCTAGGATGCCCATGAGGCCGAGCGCCAGCCCAACGATCACACGGTCAGCGAATTCTTCCTGAATTCCTATTTCGACTCTCCACAAGTCAATGACGCCTCGCGAATGGTAGCTGCCAGGCAAGGCCTGCAAAGCCGGCACACCACTCCCCGCCAATACCAGTCCACCGTCGACCGTGGCACGCGCATAGCCCACGTCGCCGTAGAGACCGAACGATCGAATCGGGCGCATGCCCATCTGAAACCAGAACGTCCGGCCCTGATAGTTTGAGTGCTGAAGGACGGCTTGCGCTTGCGCATCATTCGTTTGGGAAGCCGCCACGTGGGTAATCAGCGAGCTGAACGCGGATGGCACCCAGCCATAGCCAGCGCCGAACCGCAAACCGATGGGTATTTCGAGCCCCACTTGAAAACCAACATCCAGTGGAGCGTGGGTCACCCACTCCGCCGAAAGAATCCAATGCCGTTTCGTGCTCGTCATTGGATCCCGACGCGTAACTGTGAGCACCGTTGGCTCTCGTGCGTCGGCGACCTCGGCGCTCGCGGCCTCCGCGCGAAGACAGAGCGGGACATGAGACAAGACAAGCCAGGCAATCGTGACATACCCGTTGCGGCCTCGTGTTGCGCCCATGCATACTGACACAGCAAAGCTCGTGCGCGCCGATGGGCACGACAATTGCCTTTTATGTGATGTGGGCCCATGGCGCGGCAGAAGCAAAGAGAGCAACGAGGAGGAATAGTCGCGGCAATGAAACAGATGCAGCCCGAAGGTGGCTACGAAGTGACAGGCCAAGACGGGTCGAAAATGAAACGTCCGACTTCGAAAGCGGAGGCCGACGGCGGGAGGCCGGATTTTGCACCGTCGGGCTGGAGTCGTCGCTCATTCTTAAGCGTCACGGCAGCTGCAGCATTGCCCTTGACCCTACCGCTCAAGGCGACCGCAGTCCCGACCCGTCCGCAGCCCGGCGCCCCCGATGAATCCGAATTTTCCGCGCCACCGTCGGGTACGATGCCGATGCGCGAGCTCGGCCAAACCGGCGTCAAAGTATCTATCATCGGCCTCGGCGGTTTTCATATCGGACTGCCGGCCAAGGAACAGACTTCGACGCGCATCATCCACACGGCTCTCGACCACGGCGTGAACTTCCTCGACAATTGCTGGGACTACAACGACGGCGAGAGCCACCGGCGAATGGGACGTGCTTTGCGCGACGGCTACCGCCCGAAGGCCTTTCTGATGACCAAGATCGATGGCCGCACGAAGAAGGCGGCCGAACAACAAATCGATCAGTCGCTGCGTAGTCTTGCCACCGACGTTATCGATCTGGTTCAGGTCCACGAAGTCATCCGCATGTCGGATCCCGCCCGAGTGTTCGCTGCCGACGGCGCGATTCATGCCCTCATCGCAGCGAAGAAGGCTGGTAAGATCCGATTCATCGGATTTACCGGACACAAAAGCCCGGACATCCACTTGGAAATGCTCCGTGTGGCGGCGGCCAATGAGTTCAAGTTCGACACGGTTCAAATGCCGCTCAATGTGATGGATGCCCACCACGACGGCTTTCAGCGCAAGGTCATTCCGGTACTTGTCGAGCGCGGTATTGGCATCCTTGGCATGAAGCCACTCGGCTCGGGTCTCTTCTTCGGCAGCCATGCCTTGGCTTCCCGAAGAGTCACGCCAACCGATTGCCTGCACTACGCGATGACTCTGCCCACCTCGGTGGTCATCACGGGTTGCGATACCATGGGCATTCTCTACCAGGCGTTGCAGGCGGCCTACAGCTTCCATCCGCGCGACCGAGAATGGACGAAGGCGCTTTTGGCCGAAACCTCTGCCGATGCGGCGCAAGGCTGGGAGCGGTACAAGACTACCGAGGTCTTCGATGGTACCGCCAAGCACCCTTGGTGGCTGGAGACGGCATCCCTACAACGATGATTGCCGAGGCGGCTCCGCCGAGTCAGACTGCATCAGAAGTGAAGACAGGCGCTCTCGCCACCATTCCAGGTGCACGCCGCGCATCGCTGTTGCGCGACCTCGAGCCGCAGCTTGCCTCGGTTGCATCCGTCGTGCCCGACGGCGACGAGTGGTTGCACGAGATCAAGCTCGACGGATACCGCTTGCTGGCACATTTCGACGCCGGCCACGTCAAGCTGGTCACCCGGCATGGACTCGACTGGAGCCAGCGCTTCCACGCCCTCGCCCGTGCACTCGAACGTTCGCACATTAGCCAGGCGATCCTCGACGGCGAGGTCGTGGTTTTGGACCAGCACGGAATCAGCAGCTTCCAGGCGCTGCAGAATGCGCTCCAGGCGCTGCCAAGCAAAGGCGGCCCCATGGTCTACTATGCGTTCGACCTGCCCTACCTCGACGGGTGGGACCTGCGGGAGGTTCCGCTTGAACAGCGCAAGGAACTGCTGCGCCAACTGATTCCCACGGATGGGCAAAGCAGCGCAGAACTTCGCTTGAGCGACCACGTGATTGGCCAGGGTCCGGCGTCGCGTGAACAAGCGTGCCGCATGGGACTTGAGGGCATTGTGTGCAAACGCCGCGATGCCGTTTACCGCAGTGGCCGAACCACGACCTGGCTGAAGGCGAAGTGCGCCGCGCGCCAGGAATTCGTAATCGGTGGCTTCACGGATCCGGGCGGTTCGCGGGAGTATTTGGGAGCACTGCTGCTCGGTCTGTACCAACACGGCGAGCTACACTACGCCGGCAAGTGCGGCAGTGGTTTCTCCGAGACATCGCTGCGCGAGCTTCACCGCAAACTGCGCCCCCTCGAACAAGCCCAGCCAGCCTTTCGAAATCCCCCCCAAGGCGCCGACGCGCGCGGTGTGCACTGGCTGCGACCGACCTTGGTCGTGGAGGTTTCCTTCGCCGGATTTACCGACGATGGCCGCGCACGGCACGCTATTTTTCAAGGATTGCGCGAGGACAAGCCCGCTTCGGAGGTGAAGCGCGAAGAAATCCTCAAGCTCACCGCGCGGTCGTCTTAGAAGATTTCGCCGGCCGAAAAATAGCCTCCAATCGGCTGCGCATCGGGCGACCAAGCGAGGTCGGCGCGAACCACGAAGGTCTTACCTTCTTGGAGGCGCAGGCCGCCGCCAATGCCGTATTTCAGTCCTATGCCGGTGCCGTCCAATTCCGCGTGCCTGTGGAACGGTTCAGTCCAAGTGCGGCCACTGTCGAAGAACAAAGCGGTGCCCAATATCAACGCCTTGTTCTTGACTGTGAAATGGAAAAGCTCACTGCGTGCCTCCAGGTTTTCGAAGAGCTTGACCTTGCCGTGGTACCGCTGGGCCGGCACACCGCGGATGGCCTTGCCACCGCCGATGGCCGGTGTATCGTCGAACCGCGCCAGCTCGTAGAAAGGCGGCGTTCCTAGGAAAACGTCGCCAACAACCCGAAGCGAGACGGACAGCCAGCGCGGAATCGGGTTCGTGTAAAAGCGACCGGTAAAGTCCAACTGGACGTACTGGTAAGGCAGATACGACCCGAGGGAGGGGCTCATGCGCGCAAGCAAAGCATGGTACTGCCCACGCTGGGTGACTGTCTCGTTGTCGCGTGTGTCGTATTCCAACCCAACTTCCAATAGCTCCACGGCATGGGATCCGAAGCCGCCAAGCAGCTGGCAAACTTCCGGCGAGCCGGTGGATTGCTGCTGGACGAGGAGCGAGTCCTGGGGGATCTCCAGCCAGCTTTGCGTGTACGAGGTACCAGCCGTGGCGAAGAAACTGTCGAGCATTCGCATACGAAGCCGCCCGGCCAGCGTAGGGTGAATACGGCGGTACTCGCGCTGCTGCTCGCTCACATCGGCAAGGTTGGGGCTGGCGTTGCCCATACCGTAGTAGCCAAGCGTTCGCTCGTCGGTGTACGAGGGCCGTAGCTCCAAACGGAAGCGCCCGCCGGGACCGAAGCTCGGCACCGTCAAGAGCGCATAAATGTCGAGAAAGGGCACGATGAGCGAGCCATCGCGTATCTTGAACGTCACGAAGGCCGCGTCTTCGAGGCGCCAGCGAAACGTGCCTTCCGTCGTCCCCAGTCTCGCGATGTCGCTTACTTGGCCAAGGCCGAAGCCGACATCGCTGTCGCCACCCACGATGGGGAAAAAGTTCATCTCGCGCTTGCCCTGGACGCCAGCACCACTGCCCGACTGAGCAAGCGCGATTGTCGTCAACGTGCATGTCCAACCTATGAGGGTGATCAGAAAGACAGCCGCGCATGCTCGGCGCACGAAGAACGCCTTGAGTCCTCGTTAGAACTGCTTGTGGTAAAGCGCCAGGCGCAAGGTGGGAGCGGGATCGGACCGAAAGTCCATCGAGACGGCGGCGCTGGCCCGGCTTTCCTGCGCCACGACCTGCACAACGCCCACTGCGGCGCCAACCAAGACGCCACCGGCTCCCCAATAAACGATGTTGCGAGCCCGCTGGCCGCTAGCCAAATAGTAGATGGCCCCGCCAACCAAGACGCCCAAAACCGCGCCACCAATGGCCGACATAGCGATCGTTCCCATGTAGTTGTGGTTGGAGTCGACTTCGGTGTGAACGATGTGGCGATTGGGTGACTCGGCCACGGGCACGGCCTGCGCTACCGGCACCACCGGAACGGCTGGCGACGGAGCTTGGCCTTCTACCACCACGTCGGCGAGATGCAGAGAATACCAATGCGGTTGACGAATGCTCGACGAAATCGACGTCTCCGCGTGGACCGTTCGGGAACCGAGCGAAAGCGTCGAGAGCACCGTGACCATCACCCCGGCGAGATAGCATGAAGACGCACGTGTTTGCATGACTGAATCCTCCCTTTGCAATGCGTGACAACTGCAGGGCGCATGCCAGCGCTCGTTTACTGACCGGCTGGCAACTCGTCCGTCGGCCGCAGAGCCAGAAGCTCGCGTAGTATCACCTGCAGCGTCGCGGCCAAGGGGACAGCAACGACAGCGCCTACGACACCGCCAATTTCGCTCAGGAATAAGATCGACAGCATGACCACGAGGGGATTGACTTGGATTGCCTTGCGAAAGATCAGGGGCCCCAGGACGTTGCCTTCGATCTGACCGTAAACGACGAAGTAGATGACGGTGGCGACGCCGTGCCACAAGCCACCCGTAAGAAACGACAGCAACGAAACAAATGTTCCCGCAACGACCGGGCCGGCGTAGGGAACCGTGCTCGACAGGCCGCTGAGCACACCTAAGGGCAAGAAGAAAGGCACACGATTGATCGCGAGAAAGACAGTCGTGCAAGTTGCATTGAGCGTACAAATCAGCGCGAGCCCTGCGATATAGCCACCGACGGACTGGTAGACTTTATGGGCGATGGTTTCTACCGTTTCTCGCCGGCGTCCCGGCAGTTGCCGGAGGGCCGTTTGAACCAGCGGCCCTCCGAACACGAGCATCAGAATCGTCACGAAGAAGACCGTGACGCTCGCCCCAACGAAGCTGAGCACGCCGCCCACCGCCGCAAGCACCGGCGAAGCGGCGCCGGTAATCACGTGGGTTCCGTCCTTTTCGGCGTCTTCCAAACGCTCGGACAGACTGAAGCGTTCGTCCAGGCGGCGCACCAGCTTGCTCTCCTTGACTCTGCGGACATAGTCGGGTGCGCGTTGGATGAGCGCCCTCCCCTGAGATACGGCCGGCGGAATCAGGGTAAAGCCGATCCCAGTCAAAAGGCCCAGCACCAACAAGGCGACAATCGCGATGGCGACCAGACGATGCACATGGTGTCTCAACAAGAGCTGGACTGCATGCTCTAGCGCCAAAGCAAGCAGAAGCGCCGCTCCGGTCAGTGTGATAGCCAAGCGCGAGTGCAGGATGGCGAATACGACAGTCGCCACGAGGAGCGTCCCAAACGCTACCGTAAAGACCGTTTTAAGATGGATCTGCGACCCCGGCATGCCCATTTCCCCCCAAGCAGAGACGACAACCTGGCGTGAACCTCAGCCGGTGCAGCTCGACGTTGATCCAGTACACCGCGGGACCTGCGCCGTCCCCTGACGCAGGCCCCGCCCCGTCCTACCCCCTCAGTGCAATGCTCTCGCGCGTTGTCCTTCAGACCGTCCTTCGTCGTCTCGTTCCTGGACCAGCAATGCTGCTTGATTCTCGAAGAATCGACGAGGGATGCCTCGGGCATAGAGGCGAATCAGCTCGCCCTCCATGTCGTGGCCAAGCGCTTCCAACTCGCCGTCAGACAAGAGCTGCTTTGCCCATAGAAAGAGCTCGGCTTCGTCCCGCCTGATATGGCGTCGAACGAGCTCTCGCAAGATCGTCATTCGAGCCGCGAACGTTTCGTCGCGGGTCTGCCCCTGTAGCAGTTCCGCCACGACTCGCGCAATTCCACTGTACGAGCCTTGCTGCTCCGTCAGGGCGTCATCGCCGATCCGGATCGCCACTGCGGAACAGAGACGTTGTTCCAACTGAGCGTGCGTCGCGAGAGAATCAGCGAGCCGTTCGAAGAGTCCGTCCGTCTGTTCGTGACTCGCGATTTCCAAGCGAGCGAACGTTCTTTCCACCTGGCGATGGTGGGCCTTGAGAAAGTCGACGGCGTTCATGACGGATTTTCCATGACTACTCTCCTTGACAACCGAGTCGGTCGGTCCTGCACCGGCTCTGCATTTCGCGAGCCAGGGCGTACCGCTAGGCGCTGCGTCGGTCGTGTCGAGCGAAGTCTCCTGCCAGACCTGAAGACGCGCGGTCGAATGCGTTGAGAATCAGTTGTTTGGTGTCACGAGCCAATCACCTCGGTCACAGTCTCGTGACAGCTCGACTGACGTTTGGGTCCGTCCTTTCTTGCAGTTGCCACCGCAGGCTTTCTCCTTTCGCACAAGCGGCACAGTTTTCGCACAGGACTGCGCCGTCATGCAGATGCACCCGGGTCAACAAAAAAGCCGTCAAACGGGCCCCTCCGCGCTGGGCCCTTTCTCCAAGGTAAGCGAGCTGATGAGCAGAGGCGTCGCCATCACCTCGCACGACAGTACCGTAAAGGAAGCAGTGGTCGTGATGGCGAAACACGGCGTGGACGCGATTGTGGTCGTGGACGCCCAGAAGAAGCTGATTGGCTCGATTTCCCATCAAGGAATTGCAATCCGCGCATCGACAGGCGACAAGCCGGTGGACGAGCTGCGTGTGAGCGACGCCATGTCGAGCGATACGACCAGTCTTTCGGTCTCGGCCACGGTGTCGGACGCGCTTAGCCTGATGGTGCAGCGCCGTTCCGCCTGGCTTCCCGTCGTCACGCACGATGGTTTTGTCGTGGGCGTGCTGGCCCTGTCAGACATCGTTTCGCGAGCAGCTTCCCCACGGGATTCACGCGGCGCCTGGCTGGAAACCGGCTACCGACACTCATGACGAGGTTCGCGCATGAACGTCTCCGACACGATGACAGTCCAGGCGCTCAATGCACTCCTTCGGGGCGAACTGACGGCCGTCGCCGGGTACAAGCGAGCGCTATCCGACCCGAAGACCAAGGTCGAGTACCTACCTTCATTCGAAGAATGCCTCGGCTCGCACACCCGTCGCGTCCGACGACTCCAGTCCGAGGTCGTAAGGCGGGGCGGAATTCCAGTCTGCACAATGGCCCGAACGTGGCGGTTGCTTCTGACCGTTGCCTGGGCTTTCCAGGTCGCGGGAATGGCTCTGCTAAGTCCGCTATTGCGCATGCTGGAAGTGATAGGTCTGCGTCGCTACGACCGCGTGTGGGATCGCCTCGATGACCGGGCCCGCCAGCTGGTCTCGTGGGAGTTGTTCCCACAACAGGTACTGACCCGCCAAAGCATGTTACTGACAGGGATCGTGTGGAAGAGCACCTCGGAGACCTAAGAAGCCGGTCGCCAGCCCGTAGCCGCTGTTTTGCTTGAGTTTTCTTAGCCTTGCCGCCCTACGCCGACCTACGGCACGGTTTTTGTAGAAAGAGGCGCAGTCGAATGGAAATGAAGTTCAAACCGTTACGATTCGCGGAAAACGTTACCGCTAAGTAACAAACCGAGCCAAGGAGATTCTCTTGCTGGACATTCTACTTGTCGATGATGAGGCAGACCTCCGAGACGTTCTTGAAGAGCAACTCACCGAGGTCGGACACCGAGTGCAAACCGCGGCCGATGGTGCGGTCAGCGCAGAACATATCAAACGGAGGTTGTTCGACGTCGTCATTTGCGACGTTCGGCTGCCACAAATGGACGGTTTGGCTCTCTTCCGCCTGATTCGCAAAGAGGCGCCGGGGACGGAGGTCATTCTGATGACCGCTTACTCCGACATCACGCAAGCGGTATCGGCCCTGAAGGAGGGTGCCTTCGACTATTTGACCAAGCCGTTCGACATGGACGAGCTGTTGTTGCAGGTTCGCCGCATCGACGAAATGCGGAGCCTGCGCCGCGATCTCGACACTGCCCGCAGCGCCCTTGGCAATCGAGCTGAGGGAACGACTTTGATCGGTCAGTCACCCTCCGTCAGACGCGTTCAGGAGATGATCAAGATGGTCTCCCAAAGCGACGCGCCGACCCTGGTCACGGGCGAAAGCGGTACCGGCAAGGAAGTCGTCGCCCGAATGATCCACGAGCAAAGCTCCCGACGGGATAAGCCGTTCGTCGCGGTCAATTGCGGCGCCCTTGCCGAAAACTTGGTCGAAGCCGAATTGTTCGGCCACGAGCGCGGCGCTTTCACGGGCGCCGTACGCAAGCGCGACGGTCGTTTCAAGGCAGCCGATGGCGGCACCTTGCTACTCGACGAAGTAGCTGAGCTGCCCTTGGCCGCGCAGGCCAAGTTGCTGCGGGTTCTGCAAGAAGGCGTCGTGGAGCCGCTCGGGACCAATACCGCCGTACGGGTCGACGTGCGCATCATCTCTGCAACCCATCGCAACCTCCTCGAACGGACGAAGACGGGCGCGTTTCGGGAGGACTTGTTCTATCGAATCAATGTCATCGAGCTGCAATTGCCACCCCTGCGAGAGCGTCCGGGGGATCTTGCCTTGCTCGTCAATCACTTCCTGGCGCGGTTCACCCCGGCCGGCGCGCCGAGTCCGTCGATTTCGCCAGCGGCTTGGGCCTGCCTGTCCCAATATCCCTTCCCGGGGAATGTGCGCGAGTTGTCGCACGCCATCGAGCACGCCACAATTCTTGCTGGCGGCAAAGAAATCGGAGTGCAGCACCTTCCGACTTCGATGGTCAGCGTGTCCAACCCCGTCGAGCCCGAGCTGGAGTCTCCGCCAAATGCCATAAGACCGCTCCAAGCAGCGATCCGAGACTTCGAACACGCGTACCTTCTGCGGGCCTTGCGTGCAACCGAAGGAAAGCGCGCACGGACCGCAGAGCTCCTGGGCATTTCGCGCAAGACACTGTGGGAGAAACTGCGAGGAAACGAGGCGCGCAACGGCCATGAGCGTTCGCGCACCCCGGCCTGGACGACTGTGCCAGAAGCGCCTCCATCACCGCCCGCTTTGAGCGAGACCAGCAGCCAGGCGGCGGGAATGGGAAGCAGCTAGCTCGAAGCAGCTAGCTCGAACGTGGACGTAGACGTTCTATGACGAACGTAACCCGAGTGGGTTGGGAGCGGGGCCGCGACAGTTTAGAGACAAGCATCAATCGCGAGTGGTTGGTGGCCAACGGGCTTGGCGGCTACGCTTCCGGCACTCTTGCAGGAGTGCCCACTCGGCGCTACCACGGGCTTCTGGTGGCGGCCCTCCCCAATCCGTGGGGACGGACCATGATGCTCGACCACCTGGTCGAGCAAGTCGACCTGCCCGAGGGCACCCAGTACCGACTGAGCACCGAACGAGAGAGCACGGCGGACGCGGAGACGAAAGACGAGGTTCTCGAGCAATTTCGCCTGGAATTGGGTCTTCCGGTTTGGACCTACCTTTTGGGCGGCCTCGTTCTTGAGCGCCGACTGATGCTCGCCCATATGCAGAACACGGTCTATTTGCGCTACCGCCTGTTGCCGCACAAAGGTGGCGAATCGGAAGACAAGCCGATCACGTTGGGTCTGCGGCCAGCCATGCACTTCCGGCCTCACGATGCGCCGGTGTCGCGCCCCATCGATCCCTACACGCTGTCGCTGATTGGGGACCGCTTCGAAGTGTCTACTACTGGCCCGCACCCGTCCTTGAAGATGCGCGTCGAGGGCGACAGTCCGATCTTTCATTTCTATCCCGAGCGCCAGGAACGAATCAATTATCGGTGGGAGGCCGCGCGCGGCTACGAAGCGCATGGGACGCTGTGGAGCCCGGGCCTTTTTCAGGCCAAGCTGTCGTTGCAACATCCGACCTATCTGGTGGCTTCGAGCGAATCGTGGGAAACCATGGATGCCGTCGAGCCGGCACGTGCGTGGCAATACGAGCGCGAACGGCGACTGCGCCTAATTCACGCCGTGCCTTCCGGACGAGAGGACGTAACCGCCGCTGAGCTGATTCTGGCCACCGATCAATTCGTCATCGTGCCTGCCGGGCGCGTGACAGACTCGACACGGGCCAAAGCCCGCGGCGAAGACCTGCGCTCCGTCATCGCCGGCTACCATTGGTTTACGGACTGGGGTCGCGACACCATGATCAGCCTCGAGGGCCTGACCCTGTGTTCTGGGCGTTTTCAGGAAGCTCGCTACATCCTCCACAGCTTCGCACACTACGTTCGCGACGGACTCATTCCCAATCTGTTTCCGGAAGGCTCCCAAGAGGGCCTCTACCATACCGCCGACGCGACCCTGTGGTTCTTTCACGCCATCGATCGCTATCTAGCCTATACGGGCGATAGCGAAAGCCTTCGGCTTCTCTTGCCAACGTTGCTGTCCATAGCCAAAGCCCACTTCGACGGCACCGTCTTTGGCATTGCGGTCGATCCCTCCGACGGATTGCTAAGCCAGGGACAAGAGGGTTTTGCGCTGACCTGGATGGACGCTCTTTGCGACGGCTGGGTCGTAACTCCACGGCGAGGCAAGGCGGTCGAAATCAATGCGCTGTGGTTCAATGCCTTGGTCTTGTTAAGCACCTGGCTCGAGTCAGAAGGTGAGCAGGAAAGCGCCAAGACTTACAAAGACGCGGCCCAGAGAGCCCAAGAATCGTTCAATCGGCGTTTTTGGAGCGACGGCGTCGGCTATTTGGCCGATCGCCTCGACAAAGAAACTGGGGCGCCGGATTTTTCGCTACGTCCCAACCAAATCTTCGCCATTTCCCTGCCCCATCCCATTCTCGACCCGTCACGCTGGCAAGCGGTCGTCGATCGCGTCGGCGAGGCACTCTTGACACCCTTCGGCCTGCGCACCCTGGATCCACACCACGCCGACTTCAAGCCCAACTACCACGGCGACCTGCGCACCCGCGATGCCGCCTACCATCAAGGCACCGTGTGGAGCTGGCTCATCGGCCCCTTCGTCGAGGCATGGCTCAAAGTTCATCCGAACGAACGGGAGCGGGCGCGATCCTTTCTCTTGGGCTTGCGTGATCACTTGGGCCAGGCGTGCGTCGGACAGGTCGCCGAGATTTTCGATGCCACGGCTCCTTTTCTCCCGCGCGGATGTGTGGCGCAAGCGTGGGGTGTCGCCGAGCTGTTTCGCACCTGGAATCTGACGAACGCGCCCGTTTGAACAGGAGATCTCATGCCGCCAACTGACGTGGTTGCCCCCAAAGAGCAGCCGGTTCCACCTCCGACCTCTCAGTCGCGCTTTACCATCTTACCAGGCACGCCGTTCCCACTTGGCGCCACGTTCGTCGAAGGTGGCGTCAATTTCGCCGTCTACTCCGAGCGAGCGCAGCGGGCCTTCGTGTGCTTGTTCGACGCCGACGATCCAGCCAGCGAGGTGGCACGTTACGAGCTTTTCGAGCGCACCGCCCACGTTTTTCACGGCCTCGTACCCCATATCAAGCCCGGAGCGCTTTATGGGTTTCGTCTAGAAGGGCCGTTCGATCCCGGCCAGGGCCTGCGCTTCAATGTTAACAAGCTCTTGATCGATCCTTATGCCCGAGCGCTGTATGGCCAAATTGACTTCCATGGACCCATCTACGGTTATCCCATCGGTCATCCCGATGCCGATCTGGCTTTCAGCAATGAAGACGATGCGACCCATGTTCCCAAGTCGGTGGTGCTCGACAATGAGTTCGACTGGGGTGACGACCGGCCGCCCAACGTCTCGTGGAGCGATACGCTTATCTACGAGGCTCACGTCCGAGGACTCACGATCCAACACCCCGACCTGCCACCCGAGGTGCGCGGCACTTACGAGGGGCTCGGTCACCCAGCCATCGTCGAGCATCTGAAGAAACTGGGCGTCACCGCCGTCGAGCTGCTTCCCATTCACGCCAAGCTGGTCGACGGCTATCTCACCGAGCGCGGCCTGACCAACTACTGGGGTTACAGTCCGCTTGGATACTTCGCGCCCGAGCACACCTACGCCCGGGCGAAGAATCCCGGCGCGCAAGCCGCCGAGTTCAAGCACATGGTCAAGGCTCTTCATGCTGCTGGCATCGAAGTCATTCTCGATGTCGTTTACAACCACACCGGCGAGGGCAGTCAGCTCGGCCCTACCTTGTCCCTGCGTGGGCTGGAGAATGTGGCCTACTACCATCACAGTCCTACCGATCCGCGCTACAGCATGGAGTTCACCGGTTGCGGCAACAGTCTGAACCTCGGCTCGCTCTACACGATGAAGCTGGTCCTGGACAGTCTGCGCTATTGGGCGATGGAAATGCATGTCGACGGATTCCGATTCGATCTGGCGCCGGTGCTCGGCCGCATGTGGCCGACCTTTGCTTTCGACCGCAGCGCGACCTTCTTTCAGGCCGTGCATCAAGATCCGGTCCTGTCGCGACTGAAGCTCATCGCCGAACCGTGGGATCCAAACGAGGGCGGACAACAGCTGGGCGGCTTCCCCGTGCTTTGGTCCGAGTGGAATGCTGCCTTTCGCGACACGGCTCGCAGCTTTTGGAAGAGCGACCCCAACAAGGTCGGACAGCTGGCCTTTCGCTTGACCGGTTCGGCGGACATCTTCCAACCAGGCGGTCGGCGGCCCCACGCCAGCATCAATTTCGTGACCGCCCACGACGGCTTCACCCTGCACGATCTCGTCGCGTACGAGCACAAGCACAACGAAGCCAATCAGGAAGACAATCGCGATGGCACCGACGACAATCTCGCCTGGAACCACGGTGCCGAAGGAG
>CAZTTW010000039.1:0-10975 GCA_964616265.1 uncultured Myxococcales bacterium
CAAGAGTGCCTGTACCTTCAAGGCAGCCGCGCGATAGAGATCTTCGGTGCGAAGCGCCCCAGGCAAGCGCGCGACGATGGTCTCCTCACCGTCGACCAGCACCACCTCGGCGTCTTCCCCGGGCGTGCGAGTTTTCTGCAGCGTAATGGCCACGGTGCCGAGCTCGGGCGGCTGTGCAGGCGTACCATCGGTGGCGTCAGGTGGCGCTTCGACCACCACCTCCGCCCCATCCACGTAGCTCCGAAGGGCGTCACCCAAGCGCTCGCCTGAAAGCGGCGGTTCGGCCGAAACCCGCAGCGAGGTCGCCTGTGCCACGCCCGTCAGCGCGCACACCATCACGACCCAACCCACACGATGAAGCATCGACGGCTGGATGCTACACCGGTTCACACAGACGCGCTTCCTCCCCGCCGCTTCATCCAACGATGACCACTTCGCGCGTGCCCCACCAGAGCACCGGACATGGCTGACCTAACCTTTTGCGCGCACCTTGCCACTACAAGGACAGAAGGGGATCGCCATGACAAAGACCGGAAGACTGTTCGTAGTGGTCGCGACCGCGTTCTTGTTCGCCTGCAGCTCCAACAGTGTGGGGAGTGGAGGCGGCGGCGGAACAGGCATCATCAGCGGACAAGGCGGCGGCATTGGAACCACGGGCGTCTTGGGCGGCGACCAAGGAGGAACGTGGGTCGTCACGGGAGACGGCGGGAGCACCAAACCCGGTCCCGGCAAAACTGGAACCGGCGGCAGCAGCGGCACCGGCAGCTCCAGTGTCACCTGCTCGCCGGGCGTAGTCGGGGCCATCGTCACCGGCTGCGGCTATCCCTATGCCAGCGATGTCGCCCTAACCAGCGTGGTGTTCAACGAAAGCGAAGTCCTGCGCGCGATTCGTCCGGCCATCGACGTGGCGGGCGGCGTAGTCACGCTCCTTTACGACGACGAACACGCTATGACCTTGGGCGTGCGCCAGGTGGTGGTGAAGACCGCGGCAGGAAGCACCAGCACCGACTATCCGGTTTCTCCCTTGGCGGCCAGCCCCAGCAGCGTGCTCAATCCGCAAACCGGAACCAACGCACTGACCGGCGACAACAGCGGTCTCGATCCGTCGTTGCGACCGCTGTGGCCAGTGCTGTACGTGACCGACGTGACCAAGGATCCGAATAGCCGAGCCGGCGACTGGCAGATGGGCGGCAGGCCCATCAATCCGGGCGCCGTGTACGGCACGTGGAAGTCCGCGGTGCGTACCGTCGACAAGACCACATCGCCGGCCACGGTGTCGGTCACGCCCGATGCCGACCCGGCGAAGAACGATTGGAACCTTGGCATCCAGGACCCGGTCCCGTCGGGGATCAAAGACGAAGGTTGGAGCGCTGAGGTCAAGTGGGGCGTGACGTTCCAGTCCGGACACTCGTACCGCTTGCAGGTCATCGTCCACGACGGCGACCAGAACAAGTCCGGCGGCGACTGCGGCGAGGCGTGCATTGTCTTCTGCGCGGGCGGCAATACCACGCTCCCGCCCACCTGCCCGAACAACGCCCAGATCTGCGGTGAAGGCATGTCCGCAACAGGCGGATTCGCCGAATGTCCCGAAGGCGAGAGCTGCCTGAACGGCTGTTGTACCACCCTCGCTTGCCCGACGAACACCGATCCGTGCGGCCAGATCGGAGCCGAAGGCTCGATCGTGGGCTGTGCAGCGGGAGCCTCGTGCGTGAGCGGCTGCTGTATCTTCTCCGCGCCGATCCCGTAGCGCGTTCTCGCTCTCGCCTTCGCGCCAAGCGGCTACCCGGCTGACGCCGATCGTTGCGCCAACAATCGCATTAAAATCGCGGCCCTCGCCGGCAAGGTTCCGAGGAAGATGGTCCGGCGTAGGAAAATGAGCCAAACTGACGCCGCCGAGCCGCTGCTTGCTGTCTTCGATTACTGCCATGTCGAATCGCCGCCCTCCGGTTCCGCTTTCATTGGTGCCCAACACGGGAGCGCCGAGTGTGCCCGACGGTGTTCTTGGGCGTGCGCTCGCGCAGGGTGACGCATGGGCCCTGGCAGAGACGTGGCGTCGATTCACCCCCATGGTGCTCAAAATGGCCGAGCGCACCTTGGGCTCGCCCTCCGAGGCCGACGATGTCTGCCAGGACGTCTTTTGCTATCTCTTCCGCAAGGCCAAGACGTTGCGCGAGCCCGAGAGTCTGCGCAGCTTCGTCTACTCCTTCGCGATCCGCGAGCTGAAGTACCAGCTCCGGCGTCGCAAGCTCCGCGCGTGGTTGTCGTTCCACCAACCCGCGGACTTGGCGGATCTTCGTTCGCATTCGTTGAACCTCGAGTCTCGCGATCTCCTGCGCAAGTGCCACGCGATCCTGGATCGCCTGTCGCCGCGGCACCGACTGATCTTCGTCCTAAGGCGCGTGGAATCCATGACGGTGGAAGAAATCGCTGCGACGATGAACCTTTCGGTGTCGACGGTAAAGCGCTCGATGGCGCACGCCTCAGGCCGGCTGTCACGATGGATCCAGGCCGATCCCGAACTCGCCGACCTTCTGCATCCGGAGCGGGTGAAGTGATCCCACCCCTGGACAGCGGGCTGGAGGAAGGCCTCAAAGTAGATGCCCTCGCGCGGGTGGTTCGGGAGGGCGTCGCCGAGTGCCGGCAGGCCGAGATCGACCAGGGGCTGAATCGCCTGATGACTCGAATGGGCGCGCAAAGACGCCGTCGGATCGTCGCTTGGTCGCTGCTCGGCGCCTCGGCAAGCCTCTGCGCCATCCTCGGAGTCACCCTGACTTCCTCCAGGCCAAAACTCGTCGCTGCACCCGAGCCGGTGGCGCTGAGCTATCAGATTGAAGGCGGTACGATTCTCGAGGGTGGTTATCTACGAGAAGCAGGCCACGCCGGCATCAAAGTGTCGTTCAACGAAGGCAGTCGGCTCGTGCTGCCGTCGGGGACGCGCGGCCGCTTGCGATCCGTCGACAAACAAGGCGCACGTGTCGCCATCGAGCAAGGAATGGCCTCGTTCGAAGTCGTCCAGGGAGGCGGTCGGCGGTGGCTGATCGAGGCCGGACCTTTCTTCGTCACGGTCAAAGGCACCGCTTTTACTGTCGGCTGGGACGCGTCGACGGAGCGGTTCGAGTTGGCGCTACGTCGCGGTCAAGTCGTGGTGAGCGGTCCCATTTCTGGCGGCGACGTTACCTTGCGGGCTGGACAGCGGCTGGTGGTCAATTTGCAAAAGGCCGAGACCGTCATCAGCGACGAGAAGCTGGACGACTTTTCTGCGCTTTCGCCGGCAGACAAGGCAATTCCGGATGGCGTCGCGCGGCCGGAATCCGCCAGCGTCGGCCGATCGATCCGTGTGAAGCCCGGCCTTTCGACGACCGGCGGCTCCGCCACTGCCCCAGTATCAGGCACGACGAGCGACAGCCCGAAGCACTGGGCCGACGCGTTGGCACGGGGCCATTGGAATCGCATCCTGGACTCCGTCGAGCGTGACGGTTTGACGTCGGCGCTCGACAATGCTTCCAGCGAGGATCTGATTGCTCTCGCCAACGTCGCCCGCTACCGACACCGCCTTGCCCTGGCCCGCGCCGCCCTGCTCACACAGCGCCAACGCTTCCCGCATTCGCCACGTGCCAACGATGCACTCTTCCTGCTTGGTCGAGTGGAAGAGTTGGACGAGAACGGAACGAGTCAGGCGATCGCTTGGTACGACCAATACTTGGAGCACGTGCCCGCCGGCACTTTTTCTGCCGAAGCGCTGGGACGAAAGATGACCCTGACCAGTGAGGCTCAAGGACCGAATGCAGCGCGATCCGTCGCCGAGGAATACCTTCGCCGTTTCCCGAGGGGCAGTTATGCCGGTTCGGCCCGTGCCCTGCACGACGCTCCCTGAGCGACCGGGCGTGCTTCGCAGGCTGCCGCTCCTCGTGACGTGCATTGCCCTGCTGTGGGCTACCAACAGCTATGGCGCCACGGTGGCCGTGGCCATCATTCGTCCGACTCATCCGTCGCCCTGGGTAAGCGAAACGCTGATTCGTCTGTACGGCGAGTTGTTGTCCATCGGCTTCGAAGTGCAAATAGCAAACCTTCCATCGAGCGTCGGATCCGGAGACGTCGAGTTGCGCGCGTGGCTCGAGGAAATGGCTGGCGAGCGTACTGTCGACGCAGTAGTCAACATTGCCGGCAACCCGCTCTCGGTCACGGTGTGGACCGCCGACAAAGGTTCCGGCCGATTCGCACCGACCCGCGTCGATGTGGAGCCCTCTGCCGCCAATCCGACGGAGCAGTTGTCGATCCAAGCGATTGAGGTATTGCGATCGACCTTCCTCGAAATGAATCTGACGACACGGGCTCGCCGAGCCAGCACGACGCCAACGGCGCCGGTTGCGGCTGCCATTTCCACGCCCCGCGCGAGACTCTGTTTCGAGCTCGGCGCAGCGATGCTGACGAGCCTGGATGGAGTCGGCCCTGCCCTCTTGCCCACTGTGCGTGTCGATTGGGACGCACGTTCTTGGTTGGTGATTCAGACCGTGCTTGCTGGTTTGGGAACCCAGCCTTCGATCAAGACCGACATGTACAGCGACTCAGTCGCGCAAAGCTACGCGCTCGTGGGCGGGCGTCTCCGCTTCCGGGCCGACCAGACCGTGCGTCCGCTGGTCGGGCTTGCGGTCGGCCTGATGCGCACGTCCCTCGAAGGCCACGCGAGCTCTCCGGGCGAGTCTCGCGTCGTCGGCCAGCGGTCCCTTCTCGTCGAGACCAATGCGGGAGCCGAGCTGGCGCTCGGTCGACGCTACTATCTCGTGGGAACCCTGCATGCGCAGGTGGCAGCGCCCTACGTGGCCATCCACTTCGGGGACACGGTCGTGGCATCCACCGGACGCCCCACTCTGATCGCGAGCCTCGCATTCGGAGCAGCGCTGTGAGGCAGAGCCATCGCACCGCAAGGCTTGCGGCATTCGTTGCGGCCGTCACGCTCGCCGGTTGTTGGCGTGCCGACGTTTATCCCATCGCCTCGTCGGCCCTCGCCGACGGCGGTTCGCAGGACGGCGAAGAGTGCCCCTCATTCGTCCTGCCGCCCGGCGACCAAAACGTTACGCTCCAGGTCGGGAGCGTGAGCCGCACGTTCGTCTTGCACATTCCACAAGCCCACGCGGCAAACACCGCCGTGCCTCTGATCCTCGACTTTCATGGCATCGGCGGTACCGGGGCAAGCGAGCGAAGCGCGTCGCTGTTCCCAGCGGTGACCGATTCGGAGGGCGTCATCATGGCTTTTCCGGACGGCCTCAAGGGTCCCATCGGCACCGCGTGGAACGTGGGGCCATGCTGCGTGGAAGGCGTCGACGACCTGGCTTTTGCGAAGTCCATCGTGGCGTACGTGCGCGGCGTGGCCTGCATCGATGCCAGGCGCGTCTACGCGGTGGGCGTGCTGACCGGCGGGCTCATGGCGTACGACCTGGCCTGCAATGCTGCCGACACCTTCGCCGGGGTCTCGCCAGCGGCAATCGACATGGTTCAGGAAACCGTGGACGCCTGCATCCCCAAGCGTCCTGTGACCGTCGTCTCGTTTCGTGGCACCGCCGATTCACACGTGCCCTACGCTGGAGGTCCATCCTCGCTCGTGCCTACCATGCCGCTCACGTTTCTTGGCGCCAAGGCGACCTTTGACCGGTGGGCAAAGATCGACGGATGTTCGGGCGCGCCATCGCAGGAAGACAGCAACGGCTGTGCCCGCTACACCGCCTGTCAGGGCGGTGCCGAGGTCGTCCTTTGCACGAAGCAGGGCGGATCTGACGATCCCAGCGACGGCGTCGTCGCCTGGCCAATGCTGAAGCGACACACGCTGGGGCCGTAGCGCTACGGCAGGTTCTTGGACTTCACCTCCCACGTACTATTCGCACAGAAGGTACAGCTCGATCCGACGAGGAAGCCCTTTCCCGTCGCTGTGAGATCGCCTTTGAGCTGCCAGTTCAACCACGCGAGATTCACTTTGGTAAAGTCGCCGCCATTCTTCGCGCCCAGGTCTCCGCCGTGGCCGGCGCCAGACTTGCTGAACAGGATGACCGGAATCCCGAGTCCGCTGATGTTGTCGTAATCCCTCTCTCCGTTGTCGTACGCAATGTCGGCAGAGCCGCCGAGGAGAATCTTCACCGGCGTGTGGATGCTCTTGTAGAAATTCTGGTCCGGGGTGGTGAGGCCACTGCTGGTGATTCCGTAGGTCGTCATGCGTGGGTCGCCCGCTGTTCCCGAAGCCATCAGTCCACCGCACGAGAAGCCGTCAGCCGCGACCTTCGTCGCGTCGAGGCTTTGATAGTAGGCGCTGCACGACTTCTGGTTCTCGGCGATGGCCCACGTGACATACGCGAGCAAGGGCTTTCCCATTCCCGTCCAGTCCGTCGACATGGAAATGGTCGGACAATTGCCGCCACCGTTTGCCGGACCGTCCGCAACTACGAAATATCCGTAAGAAGCAATTTCAGCCATGGCCGCCGTATTCGACGTCCCGCTCCGGGTGCAAGCACCTTCGCCCCACACGAAGATTGGATACTTCTCGGAACCTCCCAAGTCGGACGGGCGATAGATGGTGCCGCAGTTGATTCCCGGATCCGAGTTGGATTCGACGACGACCTTGTGGGGACCGCTGCCTGACACGTTGACGTTCGCTGATTTGGAAGCCGTGCACGAGCCGCTACCGGTGCTGCCCGCAATACCAAGCGTCCCGCCGGAACCGGTGTTTCCCCCGTTGCCTCGGCCACCCTGCCCGCCCTCTGCCGCACTTCCTCCGGTCGCGCTCGTCGGAGTGCCGGCATCCATTGCGCCGCCCGCGCTCTGCGGTACGGTGCCGCCGGTGCCGCCGGTGCTGCGACCGCCCGTGCCGGTGCTTGCCGGCACTTCCGCGCCGCCCGAGCCTTTCGAGCCGCCCGTCGTCAGCGTTGCACCGGTTCCTATGCTACCGCCCGAATTGAGCGTGGTTGTGGAGCTCGCACCGCCAGAGGCGGATCCACTCGTTCCGCCGGCCATTGTTCCGCCGGACCCGCTCGGTTGACTCGAGGCTCCGGCGCCGCCGCCCTTTTCCCCGGAACTGCTGCAACCGCCGATGGCGATGCTCAGAATTCCGGCGACCAAGATAGGTATCGAGACGAACTTTGTTCTCATCGAAGGAGCAGCGGCTCGCTTTGCGAAGATCGGTTCAAAAAAACTCGCCTGCGGCTCGTTGTCAGTCAGATCACGTCGGCACACCACTCGCCCAAGGATCCGCGATGGTCTGCCGTACTGTTTTGTGAGCCAATCGGCGCGGCGGGCGCAGCTGCAGAGAGCCGCTGGGACGATCTGCGCGGCACCGAGGAACGACTGAATGGAAATCGCGCGAAGGCCAACGAGTA
The DNA here is from genome assembly GCA_964616265.1 of uncultured Myxococcales bacterium. Lineage (GTDB taxonomy): Bacteria > Myxococcota_A > Polyangia > Fen-1088 > Fen-1088 > Fen-1118. The sequence continues at coordinate 7,362 of CAZTTW010000039.1, forward strand.
TTTTGATCGCAACGGTTCTGAGCCTGGCCACCGTCGGCTGCGGCGGTTCTCATGGCGCGGCCGAAGGCGTGGGCGGGTCTCCCGGCGCAGGAGGCGTCGGTGCGACCGCCGGGACACCTGCTCCGAACGGACAAGGCGGTGGAGGGCAATCTGCGGCAGGTGGCACAACTGCGAGATCGACGACCCCGACGGCCTCGGGAGGCCAACCAGGACAAGCTGAGGTCGGCGGCCAAGGCGGGATAGACAGTGGCGGCCAAAGTGGTCCAGCGGGTGGAGACGGGCGAGGGTCGAGTGGCGGTCAAGCAGGTGGTGGCGTGAGTGGGACTGGCGGAAGCGCCGGGCTCGGGGGAAGTTCCGCGGCCGGGCAACGAGCGATTTCCTTCGGAACCTTGCTCGACGCCCAGACGGTCATGAGCGCGGCACAGCAGTTGGCGAAGTCTCTTGCAAATTCAAGCTCGCCGCAGTGGCAGGCCAAGGGCGACCAACACCGAACCTACCGTTTCGCGGAAGCCAACGTCGACGAACCCTATCGAATCTGTGTACCAACGAACTGGGATGGAAAATCGAAGTTGCGCCTGGTGATGTTCTTGCACGGTGCGGGGAATGACGAGAATTCGTACCTCGATCAGAACAACAAGCAGATGGTGACCCTCGCCCAGCAGCATGGCGTCCTTCTCGTCGCTCCGCTCGGCTACTCCGGAGCGTACGGAAACTTCCTGCGCTTGACGTCGCCCTTCGGCGACGCAGCGGACGCGGCGAAAGAGATGGCCCAAGTTACGACAGACAGCGAGCGAACCAACGAGCTGAGCGAAAAGGATGTCATTAATGTCTTGGAGCTTGTTCTGAGTGAATATCCTATCGATCGCTCGGCGGTGTTCCTCACCGGTCACTCCATGGGGAGCGGAGGCACGTGGTACATCGGCGGCAAGTATTCTTCCTACTGGAAGGCCATCGCGCCGATGTCCGGTCCCTTCGTTCAAGAATCAGGCTACCCCTGGGATAGCCTGCGCACGATTTCCATCTTCGTGACCGAGGGTACGCAAGCGCCGTCCTTGAGCGCCAGCCACCTGTTACGAGACTGGTTGCAGACGAATGGATTCAAATCGGAGTATGAGGAAGTCAACGCCGACCACCCAGGTATGGTGAAGCTCGTCTTGCCGGACGTGTTCGACTTTTTCGACTGACTTACGACGAGGGCCTGCGGCAGGAACGAATCCAAGTACTCGTGAATCAGCGCCCGTACCCGGCCGAGACGATGTTGGCCTGGACGGCGTCGTCGGTAGAGTCGGGCGGATTGCCGCTGGTAATCGCGCCTTCGTAGAAGACTCCCGCGCCGTCGTGGCTGCCGTCGCCGCCCGTTCCGAGGACAATGGCGCCTTCCTTCTTCATGGGGCTGCCGCCGGGCGGGCGGGCGCCGGCCCACACGACTTCGAGCGGAAAGGACTGTGCATTGCCTGCCTTGAGCCCGAACGCATTGCCGGACGGACCCTTGAGCATTCCCGTGACATACGCCCAGCCAGTGTTCGGAGGCGTAGCACAGGCATCCTGCGAGCCATCACACTCGAAGATGCCACCTGCACCGAAATCCGCTCCGACCCACGGTCCACTTCCAGCTCGCCCCGGCGAAGACCACGTGCTGGTGCCCCAGTAGAGGGCCTCCATCGTGGCACGGCCTTCGTCCAAACCGGTGGTCCCTGCATTGCCGAAGTCGAAGCAGCAGCCCGAACTGTAGACTTTCCCATCGACCACCATATAGATGGCCTCGGGCTGGTCGCCGGTTGCGAGCCCTCGAGCGCTGTTGTTCCGGTAGCCGACGTTCGCAGTGGGGTTGTTGACGTAGAGGCCGAAGGCTTTATGGCCCTTGACCGTGACCTTCGCGGCAGTGGCGCTCGCCTCATTGGCATTCTTCAAGAAAGGCGTATCGGGCGACTTCTTGAGATGGTTCGCTTGCGGAGACTGGTCGTAGAGAACCGAGATCGTGCACGTCGTGCCTGCGCAGAAGGAATCTTGCGCGGCGATGTCAACAAGGCCGCTGGCGGCCTCGACCAGAATGTCAGTGGTCGAAAGGTCAGAAGCTCGCCTGACCTGGTAAAGAGCCCCTGCGTACGCTCGGTAGAGGGCACGGACCGTGCTATAGGCCGCCACGCATGGAGTGGCGCTCGCAACATAGAGATCGCAAGGCGCGAAAGCATCCCTGATCCCCCCCGAACCAAAGACGCCGCCTTCACCAAGGACGCCGCCCGCACCACTCTGGCCACCGGCCGTGGCATCCATCGTGCCGCTTCCTCCGGATCCGCTGCTTCCTCCGGATCCGCTGCCATCCCCAACGATGCCGCCGCTGCCCGAGATACCCGCGCCTCCGGCGGGGCCAGCGGCGCCCGTTCCACCCAGGGCAGTCGCGCCGCCGCTTCCGCCAGAAGCAACCGTGCCACCGGCTCCGCTCGCTCCACCCAGGCCAACCGTGCCGCCGACTCCGCCAGATGCAACCGTGCCGCCGCCTCCGTCTGCTGCACCCAGGCCGGCATCGCCTGCGTCGGGATTCGCGCTGACGCTACCACCGACTCCGCCGCTGCCGCTCACGCCGCCCGTGCCTGGGCCTCCAGCACTCGCCCCGCCGGCACTCGGGTTACCCCCAGTGTGCGCGGATCCCTTCAGTCCACTGTTCTGGCAGCTCGCAAGAGTCACAAGCGCGACAACAATGATTGACGCGAAGCCGAGGTTGCACATGGTGAGATCACCTCCCGCAGAAACCTCTCTACGGCAGCATCGTACCATGCCACGAAGGACGATGGTTTGGATTGCGTGGGCGCTTCGAGCAGACGAGCTTGCTTATTGGGGGCTCAAGACGAACATGACGACGCTCTTGGCGGGAAGAGTGACGTTGAGCACCTTTCCGCAGAGGCTGTAGTTCGAGGCTGGCAAGGTTTGAGCATTGCTGTCTTCGGCCTTGCCAAAGTCGTTGTAGGTGTCCTTCGCCGCGCCAGTCAGGAACTGTGCGCTCGAAACAGTGTATGCCGCGCGATTGCTGGTCAGTGTGATCTGAAGTGATCGGGTCTTCGTCAAGTCCACGTTGACCAGGCTGATGTTGACATGTCCCGAGCTGTCGACTGTCGTGCCGGCTGAGAGAACCGGGAAGGTGGTGTTGTTTCCGCTGATCTTCTCGCTCGTGAGCGTGTTCGGCGCCCACTTGGCGCCCGAACTGTGATGGGGAAGGAGCATCTTCCAGACGTAGAAGGTGGGCGTCTTGACGAGTACGCCGTCACTACTCCTCGTCAGGAAGAGCGAATGGATGACGTTGACCGCCTGAGCGAGGCCCGCCATCCCCATCCGGTCCGCACGCCGCATGAAAACGTGGAGTGTTTCGGCCGCGGCGAGCCCATGCATGAGCGTCCCCTGCTCGAACCAGGAGTCCGTGGTGTCGAATGACTTCAACCAAACGCCCCACTCGTCTTCGATAATCTTGATGCGCTTGTCCGGGTCGCGCTTGTCCAGCACCGCGATGATGTTCTCGAGATCGGGGCCCATCCTGCCTTGATTCGAGTCATTCATGACACTGTAATATTGATCGTCAGAGAAGCCGACGTTCGGCACGTCCTGCGGGTGATAAATGTACT
>CAZTTW010000039.1:11075-13453 GCA_964616265.1 uncultured Myxococcales bacterium
TATTGATCGTCAGAGAAGCCGACGTTCGGCACGTCCTGCGGGTGATAAATGTACTCGTGTACCTCAATCCCGCCGATCTTGCTCCCGAGGTTCTTGAGCTCGGTATCCAACCAGACCAAGTCCATGATGGCTTGTCCGTTTGAGCTGACGACCGTATTGCCGGTACCCGCGACAAGGGTCAATTGCTTACCGTTGATGGGCGGCGACAGGGCATCGTAGTTCGCCAGGTACTTCGGCTCGTAAGAAGCCTCGGTATCTCCCGCATACCAGACTTCATTGCCGACCTTGAAGTAGGGAATGGTCCAGTCCGGATGGGCGCTGTTGTTGAGGATATAAGTGAGCCACTGCAGATTGCTGCTGGCGGATCCGTCGCCGTACTTGCCGACGAGAATGGGCGTCGCCCCAACCGTGGAAAGGAATTCCATAAAGAGATCGGTGCCCATGTCGTTGGAGGGGCTGGTCTTGGTCCAATCGTAGCTGTTGGCGGCGCCGCCACCCGGCCACTCAATCGCGCCGATGCCGATTTCCTTGAATCCATCGAGCATATCTTTGCGCAACCCATCGGTATTGGGGGTGGTGGATTGAGTACCAACGTAGAGCCCGCCCTTGATGTCTCGGCCGAGCCGCTCCATCAAGACGCCGAAAATCTCCTTCCCGATGGCTATTTGGGCGGAGTCGACATCGACCGCGAGCGTGTTCGCGGCCGTGCCGCTCGCGGTGCTGGTACACGAGACTGGGGTACCGCCCGTGCCAGATGCGCCGCCAGCGACGGATGTCCCACCGGTGCCAGTACCAGCGCCGCCCGCACCACCACCGTTGCCATTCGAGCCGCCCGCTGCAGGAGAGCCGCCCAGACCGCCGCCGTTGCCGCCCGAGCCGCCCCTGGCGACCGTACCACCGCCACTGCCGCCCGAGGCCGCCGTTGAACCGCCGCTCTGATTGCCGCCGCTCCCCGAACCGCCGCTCTGGTTGCCTCCGGATCCACCGCTTTGGCTCGCGCTGGATCCCCCACTCGAGTTGCCGCCAGACCCGCTCGATCCGCCCGTCGCAGTTGATCCGCCTGAGCCGCCGCCTTTGGTCGACGAACACGCAGCACCCAAGACCCAAAGAGCTGCGATCACGCCAGATAGCGAAGCACGGTTTTTCATGAAATTCTCCTTCGCGCCTTACGATGAGTGAAAGCCTGGGTGCCCGTTGTGTTGCAGAGGGTCAGTTCCTTCGCCCATCGCGGCCCTACGGCGGGGAACTGTAACCGAGTACGGTCACGGAGACCAGAACCGTCACGGCAAGGCCTCCAGGCGCTGGCGGACCGAGAGCGCGATCTTATGAGTAGGCTGGAGCTCCAGAAATTTCTGGTAGGCGCGCTTGGCGTCCGCTGTGCGACCGACCTTGACGTAGGCATCGCCCACGTTGGCGTAGGCGAGCGCGCGCATGGGATCGAGGACCAGCGTACGCTCGTACCAGGTGATGGCGTCGGCGAAGCGGTCGAGCTTGAAGTAGGTAAATCCCAGATTGTTGGCGGCCAGGACGTGGTTGGGGCTGATTTTGAGCGCGGCCTCGAAGGCCTGGGCAGCTTCGGCGTAGCGCCGCTCACGGAACAGGCCCATGCCGCGCTCGACCTCGCGACGAGCTTGGGTATTGCCAACCGCGGTCAATAACGGCGCGGACAAGGTGCCAGCGTCGATTGCGATTTGCGGAATGCCACCGTCGAGGTTGCCCGCCGGAACGAGCCCGGCTTCGACGGCAACAATCTGTCTTCGCAGCTCCTCGTTTCGTGCCTTCTTCTCGTCGATGGCCTTGCGCACGCGTTCCAGATCCGCGTTGAGGCGAATGGCCTCGCCGTCGAGCTGGCGCGATTCCTCGCTCAAGAATTCCTCCTCGCCGCGCGCTGCGAAGACGAATTCGCCGCCTTCGTCGCCGGGCACGTGACCGAACACGGGCGTCTGGCGCGACAGCGACGACACGCTGGGAACCAGGTAGGCGGCCAGCTCGGTAGCGGTGATGGCGCCATCGCCATCGAGATCCGCCTTGCCCTCCAGTCCTTGAAGTAGGGTCCACGTAAAGATGGAGTGTCCGTCGGGACCACCGTCTGCGACTTGTTCGTCGGCACCGCCTGCCGTGAGCACTTCGCGGGCCTCGCGTCGCGTGATCTCCTGCAGGTACTGGCGCCGATCGCCCGTCGGGATGGCGCCGCCCCCGCGCGTGAGCGCGAGGCCGCTGTAACAAGCGTCCATGACGAAGAACACGTGCTTGGCCGGAATGGCGTCGGAGATGTCCTGAAAGTTGGTCATCGAGATGGCCTGGCTCTGCAGGTTCTTGGTGTCGGCGTCGACGGGAATGAGATAGCCCTGGGACTTGCCACTCGGCAGCTTGCGGGT
>CAZTTW010000040.1:0-13375 GCA_964616265.1 uncultured Myxococcales bacterium
TTTGCGACTCGGTGGTCAGGACCAAGATGGGCGTGAATCGGTGCGCGCCCTTCTTCACCTCTTTGACGAACGCGATCCCATCCATGCGTGGCATGTTGATGTCGGTCAAAATCATGCTGGGTTTCGTCCCGCTACTCTCTAGTTGGCCGAGCATTCGTAGGCCATCGGTGCCATCACAAGCTTCAGCCACCGAGAAGCCCGCGCGTTCCAAGAAGAACTTCATCGAGGCGCGGAACACCTGCGAGTCATCAACTACCAACACCGTTTTGCCCGTCGTGCCCATAGATATTTCCTCTAGGCCCGCGGGTTTCGAATCGAACTCTGACGACCACGTAGTTGCATGAGCACCCGAAGCTATCGGTGTCGGTGCGAACGAACCTGAGGTCGCGAACGGACAGTAGACCTGTCCTTCAGGGAGGGACGCTAGAACAGCTCGATGGTCCCGCTCAAAAGCGCGCCATCGGCATCTAGACGAGATTCATCGCAGGCCACGCTCCCCAGGATCGAACGCTCCACTTCTCTCTCGGATTCCATGGTGTAGCGCTTGCTCGCGGAGCGCACGCGGACGGGATCGTCTACCCTCTCCTTGGCCACCGTGGTGGCCCCCGCCGCGATGGTCGTCAGCTCCACTTCGAGCTGCTTTAGCAGTTCCACCCTCTTTGTCATTTCTCGTAACTGCGCTGCACTCTCGTCAACGCCTTGCCGCAAGCGTGCCGTTCCGGTGAGAAGAGATGCGAGTCCGTTGGTAAGCTCGCCTCGATAGCTGTCGAGATGAGCCAGCAGCCCCGCCATCCTGGCAATGATTTGCTCTCCGGTCCGTTCTTGCTCCCTGAGCGATCGGTCTCCTCGTGCCGCCAGGCCGGATGCCTCGCCCACCATTTCATTCATGATTGCTTCGACCGAGTCGGTGCAGTTTTCAATTGTTTCGGAGACGTCCTGGATGGCATGTGCAAGAATCGTCAAGGGTAGTCCGTCTCTTCCCACGTTGGCTGCCTTCACCATGGCGTTTAGGCCGATGATCTTCGCCTCCCCACCGAGCCACTCTAGCTCCTGTGCCAAGGCCTCCATTCCCCTTGCCGTGCTGCTGACCTTCGTCAGCGATGCGACAATTTCTTGTTCCTGAGACATGAAATCGCAAAACACTTTCGTGGACCGACTGATCCCAACTCTTGCCTTTTCCATTTGCGATCCGTTTTGCCCGCCGGCAAGGCTCTTCAACCCTTGTGCGGCACGGTCCACACCTCGAAACACGGCTCCCAGGGTATCGCTGATGCCTTCCAGCCCATGCAGCAACTTCTTGCGCGCGTCTTCGAGTTGCGCGGCCTGAAGGCGACACACGTGGATGACTTCGGCCATCCACGCTTCTTCGTCCATGGATGTCCCCGTGTCGGCAAGTGCTGCGCAGGCGTCAACGTCGAACGCGATCAATTCTTCCGCGATGTGTTCGATGATTTGCCTTGCGACATCATGTACTTGCAGCGAGTGGAAGATCGATTCGATGCTATTACCCAGCATTTGGGTGTGCGCGACATTCTCACTCATTAGCGACGCGGCCGTCTTGGAGAGCGATGACAGTCCATCCAAGCCGGTCTGGGTTGCCGCACGCAATTGGCCGCTGTCGCGCGTGTATTGATCCAGAAATAGCTGTGCCCGCGAAAGCGCCGCACTGGCGATGGCGCGAATCGATGTGCCTTCTGCCAAGACCTCGTCGAACTTGGACGCCAATTCAGCCCCCATCTGACAAACCCCCTCGACGACCGTATCGAAGTTGGCGCCTCCTGCAGGTGCGCGTGTACTCTCTACTTTGGTGCTAGAGGCCAGGGATCGCAAAGTCATCAAGATGGTGCGAAACACGTCCCGAAATGCGACGAGTCGTTGGGTCCCGTCGAGGACCGCTGCTAGGGCGGCGGAGCCTTCGAGTGTGATGGACCGACTAGTTCCGAGATGTTCTTCGAGAAGATCTAGCTCGCGGCGCAGACTTGCCAACGGATCGGCGCCTCCCGCGTTCAACGCTCCCACCTGGCTCGACAGGTCGAGCAGCTCACGAACTCCGCGCTCCATCTCTTGGACGCCCGCACCCGTGTGCAGAAACGCTTCATCGGACCCCTGAAGGAAACCGGTCAGACGATCCGCCACGCTCCGCAGGCGCGTTCCAGCCGCACTAAGGTTGCCTTTACGATTGGGATTCGCAGAAATCATCAGGCATTCGACCTTGTGAACCTTGTGACAATCCTTCCTGCGATGTCCGCATGCCTTGTCTCACCACCCGATGACGCCGATACGACAGGTTCAGCGATTCGGTTGAAGACAGAGAAAGCTTGAGAATCAGATTCAGCCGTCAAGCCCGCAAAGCCAACCAGGCAGTGGGCGGACCTTGAGCACCCGCTTGCCCACGACGACGTCCTTGCCCTCGGTCAGCACTATACCGCGCTCCTCCTCTCCAGATCATCCATTCACCCTCGCCAAAACGCCATCACGGTCACCGTCCGCGCCATCGACTGCAGACACGGCCGCCCCTCCCTTCTTCGACCCTGTTTGCGCCCTTGCCGTCACTGTGGCTACCGACTGTCTTCCGGTCCGACGGCACGCCGCATGCAAGAAACTAGGCGCCCCGTTCTCTGGCGGCAATGGAATCCGCGATGCCCGAACAACAGACGCCTGATCCACCCCCAAGGGCTTCGCGGCAAACACTGCGCGGCCTCGATTGGCTCAATTTCCTCCTCGCCGACGTGCGGACTGGCGTTGGCCCGTTTCTCGCCATCTACCTGGCCGCCTACCAGTGGAACGAGGAGCGTGTCGGACTCGCGCTCACGATCGGCGGCATCGCGGGAATCATCACGCAGACGCCCACGGGCGCTCTTGTCGACTTTCTCCGGTGCAAACGAGCTCTGGTCGGTGCGGGCGTGGCCGCGCTAGCTGTCGGGGCGCTCGTCATTGCCTTGCTTCCAACGTTTTGGCCCCTTATGGGCGCGCAGGTTTTGATTGGTGGCACGTCCAGCGTTTTCATCCCAGCCATTTGTGCCATGTCGCTGGGGATCGTCGGAAGTGCCGCCTTCGATGCCCGCCAAGGCCGCAATCAGGCGTTCAACTCGGCCGGGAACGTGACTGCAGCGCTATTGATGGGCCTTGTCGGCTACCTCATTTCCGACCGAGGCATCTTCTTCTTTGTCGTGGCTCTCTCGATCCCCACGGTTCTCGTTCTTCTCCTGATCAAACCTAGCGAAATTGACTACGATCTCGCCCGCGGCGCGAAAAAGGGCGAGAAGGGTGGAGCAGTCGAAAGTGTCTGGGTTCTCTTCAAAGACCGCCCGCTGGTCATCTTCCTTGTCTGCGCGGTGATGTTCCACTTCGCCAACGCAGCCATGCTACCACTGCTCGGCGAGCAACTAGCAAAGGGACAGGGGCGAAGCTCGATGCTCTTCATGTCGGCATGCGTGGTCACAACCCAGCTCGTGATCACGGTGCTCGCGTCTTGGTCGGGACGACGGGCTGGAACTTGGGGCCGAAAACCTCTTCTGCTGATCGCGTTCGGCGTACTTCCAATTCGTGGCGTTCTCTACACCCTCACGTCGAACACGGTGCTACTGGTGGCCATCCAAGTCCTGGATGGTATCGGGGCGGGCATCTTTGGCGTGGTGTCCGTCCTCGTGATCGCCGATCTGACCCGCGGCACTGGCCGATTCAATCTCACGTTGGGTGCTATCTCGACCGCCGTTGGCATCGGCGCAGCATTGAGCCAGGTCATCGCGGGAAGTATCGTTCACCGCGTGGGCGCTCACGCCGGTTTCATATTTCTCTCTGCGGTAGCGGCGGCGGCGTTTGCCCTTCTCTACTGTGTCATGCCCGAAACAGGCAACAGGCAAGTGGCAGGGGAATGACAGGCACAACACGCATCGTCGTCAGTCCAGCCCGCATGCAGGAAACGCCGGTGCGGAAGCCCCGCGAATGCGAAAGGTGCAGATAAAGTGAAGTGTCAGAAGGTATCGATGTTCTGCGTTCGGCCGGTAAGACCGCAATTTCTGCTTTGCTGAAGCATGGACCATCCCCTTCATGAGTGACGCTGTCAGTACGGGGTCCCCGCCGACCGAGAGATCAAAGCCACGCCTGCTAAGCAGCTGGCCCGTGATCGTTGGCCTGGGCGTGGTGGCGCTGCTGATCATCGGCATGATTGGGGTCGACGTATACTCGTTGCAGGAAGAAGGGTTCAAGACGGCCGACATCATCGAGGATGCGCAGCAGTCAATCGTCTTGCTGGGCAACATCCGACACTCGGCAATGCATTTTGCTTCTGCGAGCACCCCCCGCGAACGCGAGAAATGGCGACGTGCCATCGCAGAGGCTTCGCAAAACTACGATCCTATCGCGACCTACAGGGGAGAGCGTGTGGAATGGACCCGTCTTCAGCATCTGCTCGAGCTGCTTCAAGGCGACGCCACGGGCCCGGCATCGTCAACGGTCGCACTCGAAGACGCCATCGATCGGTCCGTGGGTGCCTTGGTGACAATCAAGACGGGTGCTGGGCGAGGCAACGTTTCCGCCATTCGGGCTGCACACCGCCAGGCCATCTGGATCGACGTGGTCGCAGGTGGAATCGTGTTCGCCATCATGCTCCTCATCGCGGTTTGGTTGCTGCGGGTTCTCGCGCGCCAGCGCCGCTTGATTCTCGAGCGAGTCGAGTTCCTTCACGCGCAAAATGCCGAGTTGGAAGCGTTTGCCGGACGCGCGGCTCACGATCTGCGCGGTCCCATGAGTCCGATTCTCGTTTACGCGGATCTCATCCTGAAAACGCCAGCGCTGTCGGAAAACGTAGCCACGCTGGCGCAGCGGATTTGCAGGTCTGTCGAGCGCATGGCTCGGCTTGTGGAAGACATGCTTGCACTTTCCGTGTCAGGGCGTCCACCTGCGGGCCGGTGCTCGACCGCTGTCGTCATTCCTCGCATCATCGAAGAGATGGCAGAGGAATTGTGCAAAGTCGACCTGGTGACTAAACTGAGCGGCGGTCAGGCGGCATGCAGCGAGGGGGTCCTTTCCCAGATTTTGAGAAACCTGATCGGAAACGCAGTCAAGTTTCGCGCACCGTCTCGGCCGTTGTGCATCACGATGGAAACGCGCGACGTTGGTCCCATGGTCCAGATAGTCATCGAGGACAACGGCATCGGAATGGATGTCGAAAGCGCCAAACACGTGTTCGAGCCGTTCTACCGCGGCCCGACCGATCGCCACGGTCATGGCTTGGGTCTGGCCATCGTCGAGAGGACCACGCGGGCCCTGGCAGGGAACTGCGAGCTAAGCTCCATCCTCGATCGTGGCACGCGCCTCACGGTCCGACTTCCGCGCCCGTGAGTCTGTAGCTAAGAACGCTGCACCCGCAGGCCGACACACTGTCGCCTACGGCGTGCCGATGTATGTACGCTTGGCGAAGTGAACTTCGTCACGATTCCTTTTGCAAAATCCGCGGCTGGGTGTGCAGTTTTGGTAGCTTTTCGGAAGTGGAAGGCTGTTTCGTCCACACGAAAGATTCTTCCGATCTCAGAACCTTCGGCAGACCAGAGCCAGGTTGCCTCTGCGGGTGCGCCAACCCGCATCTTCGGCACCGACCATGCAGTCTCGCTGGAGATGTCCCATTTCCACCATGCCATTTCTACACTTTGTCTTCTCGCGTCCGTGTTTGCCGGGTCTCCTGCGGGGGCGGACGACGTGGTCGTCGGTGGCCCCGACACTGTCGCGTCGGCGAACGTCCTCACCCTTGCCGAGGCGCTACGGGCAGCGCGCGCGCACCAACCTGCGCTGGAAATGGCGCGAGGCAACCTGGTGACCGCTGTGGGCCTAGCGGAGCAATCCCGAGCGGCGCTCTTGCCCCAGCTCAACGGCAACGCATCCTACACGCGCGCCACTTCAAATTTCGTCCCGCAACCTGGTGGTACGACACCCACCGCGCAACAGGGAAGCACTTCCTATGCCACCAGCCCACTCTGGAAGGTCGGGTTGAGCGCCAGCCAGCTCATCTACGATTTTGGCGAGAGCATCAATCGTTGGAAGAGCACTCGGGTGAGTGCCGATGCTTTGGCAGAGACTGTCCATATCGCCGAGGCTCAGATAGTCTACAACACCCGCATCGCATTCTTCGCGGCACGCACGGCGAAGGATCTGGTTGGTGTCGCCCGCGATGGCTTGGCCAATCAAGAGAAGCACCTCGGGCAGGTCGAGGCGTTCGTCGAAGCCGGAACTCACCCCGAGATCGACCTGACACAAGCGCGCGCCGATCGCGCCAACGCGGAGCTGCAGCTCATCAATGCCGAGGGTACATACGACGTGGCTAGGGCGACACTGGTTCAGGCGATGGGGATCGAGCGTTCGATCGACTACGATCTTTCGGACGAGGAATTTCCCTCGGTAGAAGATGAGGACGGTGTCGTCGAGACTCTGGTGGCTCAAGCCAAGCGCAAGCGCCCCGAAATGCTGAATTTACGACTCAATAGGCAGAGCCAAGATCTGAACTTGCGCGCCACGCATGACATGATCTGGCCAAGCCTGGGGCTGGTTGGAACCATCAACGACAGTGGTCCGGCCATTGACCGCACGACCTGGAACTTCACTGGCATGGTGACTTTTGGCATTCCGCTCATTCAGGGTGGCGCGATCAACGCACAGATTCGTCAGGCCGAAGGGCAGCTCGTGCAGGCCCAAGCACAGATCGGAACCCAAAGCCTACAAGTCCGGCTCGACGTCGAGCAGGCGCGTCTTGGCGTCCGCGGCGCTAAGGCAGCCATTGCCGCTACAGAAGACGCTTTTACCAACTCGCGCGATCGCTTGCGCCTCGCCGAGGGACGCTACCAGGCCGGCGTGGGAAGTATCATTGAGCTCGGCGATGCGCAGCTCGCCCTTACCACCGCGGCCGCGCAAAAAGTCCAGGCCCGGTATCAACTCTTTACCGCTCGCGCCCAGTTGCTCAAGGCACTGGGGCGGAATCTATAGGGCAGGGGCAAAGGTCGGTGCGGACGGGTGGAGTTGCTCGACGACCAGAAGGGCATCGGACGTGTTGCAGCCCTCACGCTCACCGCCTGCGTCCCTGAACCTGGCACGCTCAACCGCAGACAGATTGGATCCGCGCGATATCAAGAGTCTTGATTGGCATAACTCTGGCTTCGCATAGCCGGAGGTAAGAGGCCGCATGTCACATTTCTGATCACTTCATCGTACGTCGGAGCACTTCATGAGCGTGGATCAGACTATCCAGCTTGCCGTCACGAATCGATTCCTTCCTCACGGCAGGCCTCATTCCATGACGACAGCGGCTAGGCCTGTCGCGGCGCTTCTGTTGGGATACTTTGCCTTTTCGGGCTGTCAGTCGGCCGCGGTCATTGGGTCACCGGACGGTTCCTCCGGCCAAGGTGGAACTGATAACGGCGGCTCCCAGAGTCAGTCTGGCGGCAGTGGAATCGTCATTGTCGTTGTCAACGAAGATGCTTCAGCCGTAAAGGTCAATACATCCCTCTGTGGGAACGGCGCACTGGATCCCGGCGAACAATGTGACGACGGCGTAGTGCCGGCCAAGAAGATTGGACCGAATGCGGTTGACGACGGTTGCAGCGCCCTGTGCCAGATTGAAGCAAACTGGCTCTGTTCGACCGCTGGGCAGCCATGCAAGTACCTCGGAACGTGCGGAAATGGCGTTCTCACCTCGAACAAAGCATGCGACGACGGAAACACGAAAGGTGGCGATGGCTGCTCGGCAGACTGTCTGTCGATTGAATCCGGCTGGGAATGCCGTGTTCCCGGCAAGCCCTGCACGCCCATATGCGGCGATGGCGCAGTCGAGCTCGGGAAGAAGTGCGACGACGGGAACACCAAGAGCGGCGACGGCTGCTCGTCGACCTGCGAAGTGGAGGCCGGCTGGAGCTGCACCGGGTCGCCCAGCGTTTGTAAGAAGGCAGTGTGTGGTAACGGCATCCTCGAAACCGGCGAAGCGTGCGATTGCGGCACCGATCCAACCAAACTGCCGACCGGTTGCACGGGCCCCAACGGTCTTTTCAACGGCGATGGTACCGGTTGTTCCAAGACTTGCACCGTCGAGCCGATTTGCCGCGGTACCAACGGAACGGGGATAACCCATGCCTGCGCTGTCACCTGCGGAAACGGGAACGTCGAACCTGGCGAGGAATGCGACGACGGCAACTTGGTAGACGGCGACGGTTGCTCGTCGACGTGCAAGATTGAACAGGGATTCACCTGCGCCACCCAAGCCAACCCGGATAATCAGGCGTGCACGCAGTCCATATACAGTGGCCAATGTCTGGAGCTGCCGGTCAAATACCGCGACTTCCAAAGTGAGCACGAAGCTGCCGGTCACCCGGACTTTTTTTACTACGGCGCGCCCCTGCAAATGGCTAGCGTCGTCAGCGTCAGCGGTGTGCAAGGCCAGACCAATCCCCTGTCCTTCGACAAACGCTACTGCGTGCCCAACTCGGCCGGTCCGGCGAGGCAGAACGACTCGACTGCGCGTTGCTGGGACATGGCCCAAGCAAACCTAGACGCGAACGGCCGGCCTGCCTTCAACACGAGCCGCAACGGCGGAGGCCCGAGTGCGACGCTTTGTGACTGCCAATTCACAGACTGGAGCCACGACACCAATGGCGGACACGTGCCGGGCTACACCATGGCCAACAGCCCGCTCAACGGCCTCACCTACGTAGGAGGCTCGGGCGGGCACCCCATGTACAAGGGCCCGGCGCCCGTTGCCACCAGCGCAGCCACCTTCGGCCAATGGTGGACGGACAGCGCGTACACCAACAAGACGCATACGGTTGCCACGCTTGAGCTCGGGCCTGTTGCGGGCGCGACGAACCTCTACCAATTCTCTAGCGCGCCACACAGCGTGTATGGCGGCTTCTTCCCCGTCGACCCGCTGGCGAACAACTTCCCCGTTTACACGCTCACCGGCAGCACGACGGGCCCCGGAACCATTCTGACCTCGACTACAGGTAATAACGAGCCGCTCCTGTGCAACCTCTGGCCTTACTGGTACAGCTCGACGTCCTTTGGAGCTGGCGCCAATTGCAAGGCCGATCAGTATGTCTTCCCGCCCAGCTTTGCGCCTGGCGCCGATCCGGCCGCGTGGTTTGGCCAGCACAAGAACGGCGATTGGATTCCGCAGGCGCAGGGGTGGTTCCACGACTCCTGGTTCTCCGTCGAAGCTCGCTATCTCTTCACGTTCAACGATGCCTTCCAGCTACAATTCTTCGGCGACGACGATACCTTCGTGTTCATCAACGGCGTCTTGGTCATCGATCTCGGCGGTGTCCATCAACGTGTACCCGCAAGCGTGAAGGTCGACGCCACGGGAAGCGCCACCATCCAAGAGGGTGGGAACGTCTACCTGCCGTGCACCGACCCAACAGGCCAGACCAACTGCCCAGTGATTCCAGCAGGGTACGCGGTTGGTGATTTGGTTCCCTGTGATGGCAGCGCCAACGCGAAAGATCCGGTTACCGGCGTGGCATTCAACTCGACCTGCACAAACGGCAGCAAGGACTGCGACTGTCGGCAACGCACCTTGACGGCGTCTTCCCTGGGCTTGCAAAAGGGAAGCACCTACGAAATAGCAGTCTTTGAGCGAGACGGTCACCCGACGGAATCGAACTTCCAGCTTACTCTGAGCGGCTTTTCGACAACCAAGTCGATCTGCCAGCCTCGTTGTGGGGACGGCGTCGTCACTGGCGGCGAGGAATGCGATTGTGGTGATGGAACCGGCGCGCCGCCAGCAGGCTGTTCCGGACCGAACAACGACAACACCTACGGAGGTTGCACGACTCAATGCAAATGGGGACCGTTTTGCGGCGACGCCGTGGTGCAGAATCCGCCGGAAGAGTGCGACCTTGGCAAGAAGAATGGCGATACCAGTCTGGGGGCCGACGGCTGCACCTTCGCATGTAAGAAGCCCCACTTCTGTGGCGATGGCTAGGTCGACACGGATTTGGGCGAGCAGTGTGACCTTGGTGCCAATAATGGCATAGCCCTGGACGCCAGCGGAAATCCATCGAATGCGACGGACGCAAAGGTCTATTGCGATACCAAGTGCCAAATCCCGCCGGGGATCATCCAATGATCAGCGAAAGGGGGTATTTCAATGCCAAGAACACCATTCATTGCGGCCGGCATTGTTCTCCTAGTCGGCTGCAGCAACAGTAGCTCCGATGTCGTCGGAGGCGGTAGCACCGGAAGCACAACGAGCGGTGGTGGCGACATCAATATCAATCTTGGAAGCGGCGGCTCCGGCGCGGGGGGCTCCGACTCGAGCGGCGGCGTAAGCACCGCGTCGACATCTACTGCCCCCGGGCAGCTCACGATGATTGTCCGCGATTTCAAGTTCTACGATGCCAATGACCCGACGACGGATCCCGACTTCGAAAACGTGCCGAAGACTGATCAGAATGGTAATCCCAACAATGCCTACGGGGGGCCTTGGGACGACAGAAACATCGTGACCGACACGTTGGGCTCGGACCACAAACCCGTCTACAAGAATCAGTCGGGTGGCACTCTCACCACGCACGGCCGCGCCGCATTCGACAAGTGGTATCGCAACGTGGACGGCACTAACATCGCGCAGCAGATTCCGCTTCAATTGTCCCAAGATTCCAGTGGCACCTTTTCGTACGATAGTCGAACTGCGGGTCCCCCGTTGAGCCCCAACGGCGGCTTCTTCCCCATCGACGACAATGGTCCGTACGCTACTAAGTTCGGAAACCAGGGCACTGATGCTAGTGGCGTGAGCCACAATTTCTCATTCACCGCCGAGATCCACACGACGTTCACGTACAACGGAGGGGAGACATTCAACTTCAGTGGGGACGACGACGTCTTCGTATACATCGACAACAGGCTCGTTATCAACCTGGGCGGAGTTCACGCAAGAGAGGAACAGGACGTTTCGCTCGATTCGCTCGGGCTCGTCAAGGGCAACTCGTATCCACTGGACTTCTTCATGGCTGAGCGACACGTTGTCCAATCGAACCTCATGATTACGACGAGCCTCAGCCTATCGACCAACACGCAAATCCCGATCTACTAGCCGTGCCCCTTGTATCCGGGCGAGCAAGTGTCGACGAATGTTGCCCGCGACGCTCCAATTTTTCATCGTGATGAGCGCGTGCGCGATCAACGCGCGGAGGGAGTGCAAGCAAGGTCGGTCGACCACGAAAAAGGAAGGACATTCGGAAGGCTGCTAATCAGATCGCGCGCGGGCGTATTGCGCCGTGGCCGACGGCCGGCCACGTTCTGACGCGAAGGGGTTGAGTTCGCTTCGTGGAAGTACTTGAGGGCCTTCGCCGCAACTTGCCGGTCGGTCAGCTTGCCGGTCGTCTCCAGAGTGATGTGTCCACTGACCCTTGCGCGGTTGAGGCGCTTCTCGAGTTCACCCTTAGCCTCCCCTGGACCAAAGATCAGAATCGCGTCAGTATTTCGAATTGACGCGATCACCTTCGCGTAATACTGGTTGAGACGGCCGGTAAGCTTCCTTTCCAGTCTGTCGTCAGCCTTGACCAGTTGTGATTCGTAGGGGGCGGTGGAGCGAACTCCCGCAAACCGACCCGGCTGTTTGTCGATGTTCGACTTGATCTCCATCGTCTCTTCGCCCTTGGCTGAGACAATCGCAATCACAGCCTTCCTGTGATCAATCCACAAGCCTGCAGTCGCATTCATGTCAGTCTCCGTCTACTTCAAATCGAAACCAGATTTCTGCAGTCCCTTGATAGCCGCCTCGGCGGCGGTGTGCGACGGGTGGGTGGCTACGACGGAGTTGTTCTTGCTCATGATTTTCCTCTTGGTTGGATGATGGTCAGCGTCTCGATGTTGCGAATCGACGCGCTCGGCCTCTGCGGTGCCGGGTTGTCTTGCGTCCCGATTCGTAGTTACAGCAGCTTTCGGGCCACACGCAGGACCCGAATAGATTCGGGTGGTTGCACCACTGGCTGGCCAAGATGCCGCCAGATTCAATCCAAATGACGTGGACTTCATCCAGTTTGAAGGGGAGGACGGCGGTGCGAGCGGAGTGTTCGCGTTGGGCGACGCGCGCTCGGGCAACGTCAAGCGCGTCGCCTCGGCTGTCGGGGAGGGATCGATCTCGGTCCAGATAGTGTTCAAGGCCCTGTCGGATCTGTGATCACCGGCATGCCGCCGCCTCGCTGGCGAGGCTATTCGAGCACTACTCGATCAGGGGATCGAAATCGATCTTGTCGACGAAGCACCAGCCCCAGGTCTCGCCGGGTTCCAGGGAACGCATGATCGGGTGATGGGTGGAGTGGAAGTGTTTCGTGGCGTGCCGGTTCTTCGAGTCGTCGCAGCAGCCCACGTTCCCGCACTGCATGCACAGGCGCAGGTGCACCCACGAGTCCCCCATCGCCAGGCATTCGGCACAGCCTTGAGATTTCGGACGCGTGTGCGGATTGATGGCTTTGAGATGGGGACAGGACGAGTCTGATTTTTTCATGAGCGGGTCTCCAGGTTGAGGGGCCGGTCATCGATTGCTATTGCCAACCGAGAAAGTATGCCCGCTGTTTCCGTTCGCGCGAGGCAGCTTTCGCGGCGGCGAGCCACTGTCCCGCATATGAAAATTAGCAGGCGATCGCGGGGTTGCCATCGTATCTTGCTGACAGTCGGGGTGCCTGGCGCCCGGCGCGAATGACCACAAGCGTTGCGCCCCTGCTCCAGTTCGTCGGCGCCTCGAAGACCTTCGAGGCGGTCGTGGCGATAGAGCCGCTCGATCTGTCGGTGGCCTCGGGCGACACGCTGGTGCTGATCGGCCCCAGCGGCTCCGGCAAGACGACGGTGTTGCGGATGGCGCTGGGGCTGCTGTGGCCGGACGCCGGCCAAGTTCGCTTTCGCGGCGAGGTACTGTCTCCCGACAGCGTGCAGCGGGCTCGGCGGTCCATGGGCTACGTGGTGCAGGAGGGAGGACTGTTTCCGCACCTCACGGCCGGGCAGAACGTCAGCTTGATGGCCCGGCACCTGCGCTGGCCACGCACGCGTATCGAGCAACGTCAGGCCGAGCTTGCCGCGCTGACCCGGTTTCCCGGCGACGCCCTCGGCCGCTATCCGTTTCAGCTATCAGGAGGCCAGCGACAGCGCGTGAGCTTAATGCGCGCGTTGATGCTGGACCCGGATCTGCTGCTATTCGATGAGCCCCTGGGGTCGATCGATCCCTTGGTACGGGCAGAGCTCCAGCAGGATCTGGTGCGCGTGTTCCAGCAGACGGCGAAGGCGGTGGTGCTGGTCACCCATGATCTCTCTGAGGCGGCGTTCTTCGCGCGTGACCATGGCCAGGTGGCGTTGATGCGGCAGGGACGCGTGCTGCAACAGGGACGCGTGGAGGAGCTGG
>CAZTTW010000041.1:0-13352 GCA_964616265.1 uncultured Myxococcales bacterium
GGTTGGCCGATAAAAGGATGTGGTGCGGAGAGTGACAGTCAAGCCGGAGCGTCTCGAGACTTCTGTTTGACGCCTCGTTCCTGAGATTTATGATCAAGTTTACGTAAGAATTCTTACTTACTATACGTGAGAAACAGGAGAACAGCGATGGTGTGTGCAATGCGGGTAACGGTGTTTGGGTGGCTGCTGCTCATGATGCTGGCGTCGGGTTGCCAGAATCCCGGTGCGGTCACGGGCGCAGCGGCGGACAGCGGCCCCGACAAACCCTTGTCCTTCAACTTGGATGCACAGGCAACCTACGGCGATGGCTGCGCGCGCGCGACCGCCGAGGCGTGCTTGGCAGGCGGCGCGAAGTACTGCGGTCTCATCGGCGACAACTGCGGCGGCTCGGTAGACTGCGGACCGTGTGCGGGCGGGCAAGCCTGTATCAACAACTTGTGCACCGCTGGTCTCGACTGTGATTCAGGGCCACTTACCAGTTGTCAGGTCGTTGGCGGTACCTACTGCGGGACCATCGGAAATCGCTGCGGCGGCACCCTCGAATGCGGCGTTTGCTCAGCGGGGCAAGTTTGCGACGGTCACATCTGCAAAGGGGGAGCATCCTGCGCGCCCATCAACTGCGGCACCGGCGCCGGCAAGTACTGCGGCATCATCGGCGACCAGTGCGGCAACGCGCTCGATTGCAAAGACTGCGGCTCCGGCGAAGTGTGTACCAACAATCAATGCGTACCGGTCGGAATCTGTACGGCGCTGACTTGTGCGCCAGCGGGCGGTCACTATTGCGGCGGTCTTCTGGGTGATGGTTGTGGCGGTACTTTGAATTGTACCGACTGTCCAGCTAGCTGGACCTGCCAAGGTCACCAGTGCGTCGGCGACTCTACCTGCGCACGAACCGCCTGCGGCGTCGGTGCGGGCAAATATTGCGGCACCATCGGCGATGGTTGTGGCGGCAGCGAAGACTGCGGTGGCTGCGCCGCTGACGAAGCCTGTGTCAACAATCAGTGTGTGCCGGCGTCGGGTTGCGCACCGCTAACTTGCAGCCCGCCGGGCGGAACCTATTGCGGCGGGCTCTTGGGCGACGGCTGCGGCGGAATCATGAGCTGCGACGTGTGTCCCGCCGGCTGGTCGTGCGAGAACCATTTGTGCAAAGGCGGTGCTTCGTGCGCGAAAGTCGCCTGTGGGACGGGCGCAGGCAAGTACTGCGGCACCATCGGTGACGGTTGCGGCGGAAGCGAAGATTGCGGCGTATGTATCGCGGGCGAGCACTGCGCCGGCACCGAATGCGTACCCGACGGCGTGTGCACTCCGCTGACTTGCAATCCAGAGGGCGGAACCTATTGCGGCGGTCTGTTGGGCGATGGCTGCGGCGGAACGATGACCTGCAGTGACTGTCCTTCCGGCTGGACCTGTCAAGACCACTTGTGTGCGGCCGGTCCCAATTGTGTTCCCGTCGCGTGCGGCACAGGCAAGGGCAAGTCCTGCGGCACCATCGGCGATGGCTGCGGACACCCCATCGATTGCGCGGGTTGCGCAGCGGATGAAGTATGTACCAACCATCAATGCGTTTCCGCCACGGGCTGCACGGCGCTGACCTGCGCGCCATCGGGAGGAACCTACTGTAACGGCAAGTTCGGCGATGGCTGCGGCGGCGCGATCACGTGTGGCGCTTGCCCGAACAGTTGGACCTGCGAAAGCGATCACGTATGCAAGGGCGGGCCCGACTGTCAGCCGATCGACTGCGGCACCGGCGTAGGCAAGTACTGCGGCAGTATCGGAGACGGCTGTGGCGGCACCCTTGCATGCGGAGGATGCGCCGCAGACGAGACATGCCAGAACCATCAGTGCGTACCGACGTCCGGGTGCACCGCTTTGACGTGCAATCCTTCGGGCGGCCAATATTGCGGCGGTGTCTTGGGCAACGGTTGCGGCGGTACCATCACCTGCGGCGATTGTTCCAATGGTTGGATTTGCGAAGACAATCAGTGTATCGGCGATGCCGCTTGCATCCGCAGCACGTGTGGCGCCGGCTCGCGCAAGTACTGCGGTACGGTTGGCGACGGGTGCGGGCGCAGCTTGGATTGCGCGGGCTGCATTGCGGGTGAGGTGTGCACCAATAATCAATGCGTGCCCACGGGCGCCTGCGCGCCGCTCGTCTGCAGCAGCCCGGGGGGGCAATATTGTGGCGGCGAAATTGGCAACGGTTGTGGTGGCAAACTTTCCTGTGATGCCGCTTGTTCTACCAATTGGGTTTGCAACAACCATCGCTGCGTGGGCGGCCCCAGTTGCGTGCCGGTTCAGTGTGGCGTCGGCTCGCGCAAATACTGCGGCAGCATCGGCGATGGCTGCGGCGGCTCACTCGCTTGCGGCGATTGCATAGGCGGCGAAGTGTGCCAGTCCGGTCAATGCGTGCCGAGCGGTACCTGCACGCCGCTCAGTTGCACTCCCACAGGAGGACAATACTGTGGCGGAACGCTGGGCAACGGTTGCGGCGGGTCCATTGATTGCAGCGCCGCTTGCCCAGCGGGCTGGTCATGCACGGGCAATGTGTGCGTGGGTGGTACTGGCTGCACGCCCATCAGTTGTGGCACGGGCATCGGCAAGTACTGCGGAACCGTGGGCGACGGTTGCGGCCGTTCGGTTGATTGCGGCGCGTGCGACAGTGGTCAGAGCTGCGTGAACAACCAGTGTATTCCTTCGGGCACCTGCACGGCGCAAACCTGCAGTCCGTCGGGTGGACAGTACTGTGGCGGCAATCTGGGAGATGGGTGCGGTGGAACGCTGACTTGCACCGGCGCTTGTCCGGACAGCTGGTCGTGTGCGAATCACTTGTGCGTCGGCGGAACGTCATGCGTGCACGCCACGTGCAATCCCGTGGGCGGGCAATACTGTGGCGGGAGCATCGGCGACAAGTGTGGCGGCTCCATCAGTTGCACCGCGAGTTGCCCCACGGGCTTCGTGTGCCAGAACAATTTGTGCGTTGGCGACGCCAGCTGCGTTCCCAAGTCCTGCGCGAACGCCGGCGGAAACTATTGCGGCGTTGTCGGCGATGGCTGTGGCCGTTCACTTTCGTGCAGCACAAACTGTGGAACGGGCAAAGTATGTGTCTCCGGCGTGTGCAAGGGCGACGCCACCTGCACACCGCTGACTTGCAAGCCAGCAAGCGGCGGACAGTACTGCGGCGGCACGCTGGGCGACGGTTGCGGAAACTCCATCACCTGCAACGATCCCTGCCCGTCGGGCACGACGTGCAGCGGGAACGTTTGCGTGTGCAACGCCGGTCTGGTGTGCCAAGTGGCCACCTGCGCCTCGGGCTCGACGACGATCTCCGGCAAAGTCTACGACCCCGCCGGACTGAACCCGCTTTACAACGTGATGGTCTACGTGCCGAACGACGTGCTGTCGCCCGTTCCCCACGGAGCAACCTGCGACCAGTGCGGGACGCCGTCGGGCAGTCCCATTACTGCGGCACTGACCGGCACCGACGGCAGCTTCACGCTGACCCACGCGCCGAGCGGAAGCAACATTCCGCTGGTCATGCAAATCGGCAAGTGGCGGCGCCAGGTGAAAATTCCCACTGTCGTTGCTTGCCAGAACAACTCCATCACGGACAAGAACCTGACCCGTCTGCCACGCAATCAAACCGACGGCGATGCCGGGACGGTCTCGTTGCCCAAGGTCGCGCTCGCGGCCGGACAAGCGGATCGACTGCAGTGTCTGCTCCGCCGCATGGGGATTGACGCTTCCGAGTTCACCAATCCCGGCGGCAGCGGCTCGATCAGCATGTACCAAGAGTCACAGAGCTCCGGCAAATGCGTTGGCTACGATGGCAATGGGACGACCTATCCCGACGCGACATCCACGTTGTGGGACAGTCAGGCCCACCTCAATCAGTACGACATGGTCGTGCTGAATTGTGGCGGCAACCAGAACGCCGCCGATCCGACCCACAATAATAGCTACATCGTCCATCCCGACGCGGTCGATCGTATGAAGGCCTACGTGAACGCCGGCGGTCGCGTCTTTGCAGAACACTACCATTGGGCGTGGGTCCGCTCGTTCACTGGCTACCCTTCGACCTTCGGCGAGGTGGCAACCTGGAGCTCGAGCACGGGCGTCATCGGAAACCAACCTCGCGATACGCTCATCGATCGATCGTTCCCCAAAGGCACCGCATTCTCCGATTGGCTTCTTTCGGTGGGTGCATCGACGACCAGCGGGCACCTGACCATCTCTAGCCAGGTCAAGGCGACCGCCGTCGACCAGATCAATCCGCCGTCGCAGCGTTGGATTTACGAGCCCTCCAACAACAACGCGCCGACAGGATCGGCGAAGTACACGCACTACTTCAGTTTCAACACGCCGGTCGGCGTCGCTCCCGCCAACCAGTGCGGGCGCTTCGTGTACACGGGCTTGCACGTCACGGATACCGCTTCGGATCCCGGCGACAACACTACGTCGAACTACGTCACGTTCCCCAGCTGCTGTGCGACGGGAACCCTGACCGCGCAAGAAAAGGCGCTCGAGTTCATGCTCTTCGACCTCTCGTCGTGCATCAGCGACCAGACGCTACCACCGCCCATCATTCCCGTGTCACCGCCTCCGGCTGCGCCGCCGCCCCCACCGCCGCCATCCGTTCCGCCACCGCCGCCCGCGGCCCCGCCGCCTCCGGTTGCGGCCCCGCCGCCCGCGCTGGCTCCGCCGCCGCCGCCACCCCCGCCACCGTCGCTCGTACCACCGCCGCTGGCTCCTCCGCCTCCGGTCGTCCCGCCGGCGCCTGCGCCGCCGCCACCTCCCGCGGTATCGGCGCCACCGCCGCCGCCACCACCACCGTCGGTCACGGCGCCGCCGCCCCCACCGCCGCCGCCGCCTCTGTCACCGCCACCGGTATCGCCGCCGCCCGCGCTGCCACCACCGCCCGCGCCGCCCCCACCCGCTGCGCCGCCTCCCCCGCCCCCACCGCCGCCACCGCCGCCACCGCCGCCCATCCTGTAGCAGCCGCTCGTGCTCCAAGGGGGAGCCTCGCTTCCCCTTCGAGACCGGCCGTAGGTTCGGGGCCAAATCTCGGTATGCTCCAGTCGTGCAGAGCATCGACCGGCGCGCTTGCGACTACCAACCGTTTTACTGCGAAGAGAACGTGTGGCGTCTGCTTCGGCGAAACGAGCTTGCTGGTCAGCCCGCGTGGGCCGTCATAGCGTCGAGCCTCGCGGGGCGCTTGCTGGCTCTGCGACAGAAGGCAGGCCGGCGTGCGGACGGGTTCGTTTGCTGGGATTACCACGTGTTCGCCGTGATCGAGGAAGCGGGCGCCCGGTTGGCTCTGGACCTCGACACCGATCTTCCTTTCCCGTGCCCGCTGGCGAACTACGTGGAGGACAGCTTTCCACCGATGCGGGAAACGCCGACGCAGCCGCGCTTCCGAGTCATCACGGCGACGGACTACGTGGCTCAGCTTGCCACCGATCGCTCGCACATGCGCAGGCCCGATGGCGGCTACATCATGCCGCCGCCGCCGTGGACCGCCCCCGGTGGCTCCCGAAGCAGTACCTTCCTAACCTGGCTCGACGTTTCCGCGGATGGTCCGGGCGAGCTCTACGACCTCGACGGGATGCTCGCCTTTGCGCGGCCACCGACGGAGCCTTGGCACAAGCTCAAGTCTGCGCCTTGATGTGCCGTTGATACCTACGTGTATCCATTCAGGGCACAGGAGGTTGTGTGCTCCTAAGTTGTATTGCCGATGGCTTGTCGAGCCCGTCGGATGAAAAATCGAAAGAAATCGATGGCCGGTTCCAGCTGGAAGGCGCGTGCGCCGCCGGTGGCATGGGAACGATTTATCGCGCCGTGGATCTCTTCACCCATGAAAAGGTGGCGGTGAAGATTTCGTCGAGCTTCGGTTCCCAGCTAGACGAGCGCTTCCAGCAAGAAGCGAATTGCCTGGCCAGCATCACCCATCCCGCCATCGTTCGCCACGTTGCCCACGGCCGAACCATCCGCGGCGAGAACTACTTGGTCATGGAGTGGCTCGACGGTGAAACCCTGGAAGAGCGGCTCGCAAGCGGGCCCATTCCTTTGGGGCAGTCGGTGCAGATGATCCGGCGGGTCGCCGAGGCACTGGCCGTGGCGCACCAACACGGTGTCATCCACAGGGATATCAAGCCGGCCAACATCTTCTTGCCCGACAAGGATCTGTCCAAGATCAAGCTGCTCGACTTCGGCATCGCCCGTCGACTGTTCGATTCGGCGTCCACGCGCCTGACGCAGGCGGGATCGGCGCTCGGTACGCCCATGTATATGTCGCCCGAGCAAGTCGAGGGCTTGCTCGACGTCGATGCCCGTGCAGACGTGTTTTCTCTCGGTTGTGTCTTCTTCGAATGCTTGACCGGCGCGCCTCCTTTCGCGGACGCGAGCACGACCGGCGCGCTGTGCCGGCTAATGACCGATGAATCCGTGGACGTGGACGCGAGATGCTCCGACGTGCCCGCTCGTCTGAGGGATCTGCTTCGGCGCATGTTGGCCAAACGGCGCGACGAAAGACCAAGCAGCATGGCCGCGATCTTGGTCGAGCTAAGCAAGAGTAGCGAAGAGCTGCGCACCACCGGCATCTACCCGGTGATCGCCAAACCACGTCGCGCGCCCGACAACGCGTCCATGCTCGTGGCCGAGGGCGAACGCAGACTGGTTGCCGTGATCGTCGTTGCCCCTGAGCCGTCGCGGACGCCGATCGACGAATTGCGACGGAATTGTCTCGCGCGTGCCATCGCGCCCTTCGGCGCGTTCCTGGGCGAGCTCGCGAATGGTTCGCTGATCATGACCTTGACTGCCGAGGCCCATTCCACGCCTCTCGATCTTGCGGTTCGCAGCGCACGCTGCGGGCTCAAGGTCAAGCTTGCCTGTCCGGGCGCGGCCCTGGGCATCAGCCTGGGGCACGCCATCAAAGACGAAGAGCTGCGCACCGACCATCTCGTGAGCAGTGCCGTGCGGCTCGTGAGCCAGCAGCATGCGGGCTCGATCCACGTCAGCGACGAAGTCAATCGTCTGCTCGACGCACGCTTCGAGACCGTGGTCGCACCGGATGGCTCCGCCCGGCTGCTCTCCGAAAAGGGGTTGCGCGAAGCCCCGCGCACCGTCCTTGGCAAAGAGATCCCCTGTCTCGGGCGCGAACGCGAAATCAGAGAGCTGGAGAGTCTTTTTGATGCCTGCGTGGAAGAGTCCGAGGCCCAAGTCGCCATTCTCAGCGGGGCCGCCGGCTGCGGCAAGTCGCGCGTGGTCCACGAATTTCTCGAACGCTTGCGCAATAGCGGAAAGACCTTCGAGCTGCTCATCGGTCGCGGCGATCCGATGCACGTCAACGTCTCGCTGGGTCTGCTCGCGCAAACCTTGCGTGGGGCGGTGGGGCTCAGTGGCAGCGAGCCCGACGAGGTCCAGCGCCAGCGTCTACTGACGCACGCTTCCCGCTTCTTGCCGGCCGAAAAGGCGGCGACCACCGTGGCCTTTCTCGGCGAGATTGCCAACCTTCATTTTCCCGACGACGATCTTCCCCAGCTTCAGGCGGCGCGCCGGGATGCGCGCTTGATGGCGGACCAGACCATGGCGGCATGGGTGGACTGGCTGGAGGCCGAATCCGAACATCACCCTGTCTTTTTGCTGTTCGAGGACCTGCACTGGGGCGACTTCGCCAGCGTGAACTACATCGATTCGGCTCTGCGTGTTCTGCGCAAGAAGCCATTGATGGTGCTGGCCCTGGCGCGTCCCGAGGTCGACGAGCGCTTCTTCGGACTGTGGCGCGGCCGCTACGTCCAGCGCATTTCGATGGCTCCGCTCGGCAAGCGCGCGGGACAAGAATTCATTCGGCTCGCTCTTGGCGACGTGGCGCCAGAAAAGACGACGTGGCTCTTGGACCACGCCCAAGGCAATCCCTTCTATCTGGAAGAATTGGTGCGTGTCGCTGCCGCGGGCGGCGATTTATCGCAGATTCCAGACACCGTGCTTGGCACCGTGCAGATCCGCTTCGATGCGGTCGGCGAGGGATCCAAGCTGGTGTTGCGCGCGGCCAGCATCTTCGGTCAAAGCTTTTCCGCCGCTGGGGTGAAGGCCCTGCTCGGCGAAATGAGCGACGAGGACGTCGATCGCTGGCTGCAGATCCTGGTGGACAAGGAAATTCTGTTTTGTCGGCAGACGGGCAGCACCTACGAGCACGTCTTCAGGCACGCGCTCCTGTATCAGGCAGCTTATGCCATGCTCGCGCCCAAGGAAGAGGTGTCGGGTCACTATCTCGCCGGCAATTTCCTGGAAGAACAGGGCGAACGCGACGCCATCGTGCTGGCCGACCACTTCGAGAAGGGTGACAAGCCCGAACGGGCGGTGCGCTGGCTACGCGTCGCCGCCAACCAAGCCATGGGAGTGGACGACCTTGGGGCTGCTCTTAACAGAGTCGAGCGCGGCGTGCGATTGGGCGCTACGGGCGACGACCTGGCAGAACTGAAAGTCGTGGAATCAGAGGCGCGTTTCTGGAAGGGTGACTATGTGCTCGCCGAGGGCGCCGCACGCGAGGGACGACAGTGTGCGGATCCCAAGCTCGCGCTACGGGCGGTGACCGCGCTAACGGATGCACTCGGGATGCAAGCCAAGTTCGAGGAAATTGAACAGCTTGAGTTGGCTCTGGAAGAAAGGCCCCCGCAACCAGAATTGTTGAACGCATGGATCGAGTACAAGGCCGGGCTTGCCTCCTATCTTGCCGCTAGTGGTCACCCGGAGGCTCGCAAGCGCATTCTTGTCTTGTTTGAACAAGAGTGGGACAAGCTGGATCCCGTTCGGATCGGCAGGGCCGAAAGCATGAAAGGCCACATGGCCAAGGCAGATGGGCGGCCAGCAGCGGCTGTCGAACACATCCGGCGAGCACAGGAATGTTTCGCTAAAGCCGGCCATCGCCGGGCCAGCATCGAAGCGCAAGGCAACGGCGGGATCCAATTGATGGAGCTGGGCCTGCTCGAAGAGGCCGAGGCGGACATCCGGAGCCTCTGGGCCACCGCGGAACGCATGGGGCTCAATCACTTGCTGGGTGGCGTGCTCTATATGATTTCGAACATCCTGGCCTACCGAGGATGTCTGGAGGAGGCACGCAGTTTCGGCGAAAAGGCTTTGGCGTGGACCATCGAAATGAACGACGGTCACTTCCGACGGTTCGCGCTGCTTTACCTGGTGGTCATTGAAAACCTGGCTGCCAATTATGGGCGAGCCGAGCAGCATGCCCGAGCGGCCATCGAGATGCTTGCTGCGGATCCGGCGTTGCAGCCTTTTGCCCGTGCGCTGTTGGCGCGAGCATTGCTCGGACAAGGGCTGACGGCCGAGGCGCTCGCGCAGGCGAGCGACGCACAGGCGCAGCTCGAGGCAAGGGGCTCTGTCCAGGACGGCGAACCGACGATTCGATTGGCGCTGGTGGAATGCCTGGTGGCTTCTTCGGACACGGCGGCTGCTACTCGGTTTGCCCACCAGGCGGCAGACAGTATCCGCAAACAGGCCGACACCATCGACAATCCGGCATGGCGCAATTCATTTCTCACGCGCATTCCCGAACATCGCCGCATTCTCGAATTGGAACAACAGTTGGAAGTCGCCGGTCGGCCCTAGCCGCGAAACTGGGGCAGTGCCAAGATGCGGGCGACGATGTCGGCGGGCGCATCGCTCGGCAAGGGCGCGTCGGCACGCGACAGTCTGTGCGGCCACTGTCGATCGAGCGGTCGCGTGAGATCGTCAACGGCGACAGCAGCGGCGGTCGTGGCGGCTTTTTCGCCGATGGAATCGCCCACACCCACGGCCCAGCCGGCAAGCAGCAGCGCGGCTCGCACGGCCGTCGAGGCACTGTAAGTAAAGAGCGTGGCGCTTGCATTGGCGACACGGCGAACGGCCGAGAACGCAGCGATGGTCCACAAGTCGGGGTTGGCCTTGGGCGAGAAGGGATCCCAGAAGATGATGTCCGCCAGGCATGTCTCGCGCCCCAGTGCCTCGAGAACGTCGCCGTGGTGAAGCCGCCAGCAGGTGCGTTTCGTCTCGTGCTTGCCGTGGGCGAGCAGCGCGCGGGCGGCGTCTCCGTTTTCTCCGTCCAAGGCAAAGTCGGCAGGGTGGTCGAGCGCCAGCTCCAGCGCCCCGAGATCGCGTTCGAAGCTGACCAATTCGAGGCGAGCTGCTCCGGGCGGCGCTCGTTCCGATTCGATGCGCGCGGCCCCCGCGTTCGAGCCCGCGCCCATGCCAATGTCGAACAGCACGAGATTGCGTCGCACGGTGGTTTGCAGTCGCTGCGCGAGGCGCGACTGGCGAACGTACAGTTGCTCGGCTTCGACGAGCGGACCGACGCCAGGATGCATGACCTCGCCCGCGTCGAGGCTGCGCATGGCCGCGATGCCCTTGCGTGTGCGGATCACTTCGTGGCTCATGCGGCCGCGTTGTGTTCGTGGCGATCCATCTCGCCGAGCTTCTGCTTCGCGAAGGCTGCGTAGGTACCGGCATCGATCGCCGCGCGCGCCTGGCGCATCAGATCCAAATAGTAATGAAGATTGTGGGTGGTGAGCAGCCGTGGCCCGAGCGGCTCGCTGGACTTGATGAGGTGGTGCAGGTAACCGCGGGTATAGGTTCGGCACGTCGAACATGCGCAGCTCGCGTCGAGCGGCTCGTCCGAAGTCAGGTGGGCGCTTCGCGTGAGGCGCACGCGTCCCGTCGACGTGAAGCCCGTGCCTTGCCAGGCTAGGCGCGTGGGGATCACGCAGTCGAACATATCCACACCGCAGCCGATGGCGACCAGCAGATCGGGCGGTGTCCCCACGCCCATCAGGTAGCGCGGCGCCGCCCTAGGCAAGAGATCTGCCGCGAACGCGGTCATGTCCTCGCGCTCGGCGCGGGTGTCACCCACCGCCAGGCCGCCGATGGCGAATCCATCGAACGCGTGGTCGGCCAGAAAGCGCGCCGACTCCTGTCTTAGCGACGGCACCAGGCCGCCTTGCACGATGGCGAACAGGGCCTGCTCTGGATTCGTTCGCGCGGCAAGGCTGCGCAGCGCCCACCGATGGGTTCGCTCCATGGCGGCGCGACCCACGCTTTCGTCGGCGGTGGCGGCGATGCATTCGTCGAGCACCATCATGATGTCCGAGCCGATGGCGGTCTGCATTTGGATCGAACCTTCGGGCGAGAGCTGATGAAAGCGGCCGTCGATGTAGCTGCGAAAGCGCGCGCCGTCCTCGGAGATGGTGCGTTCCTCGGGCAGCGAGAAGATTTGGTAGCCGCCCGAGTCGGTCAAGACCAGGCCCGGCCAGCGCATGAAGGCATGAATGCCGCCGACGCGCCGAAATTGCTCCGGACCGGGTCGCAAGAGCAGGTGATAGGTGTTGGCAAGAATGATCGAGGTACCGAGCGCCGTCAGCTCGTCGGGGGGAACGCCGGTGACCGTCGCGCGCGTTCCCACCGGCATGAAGACGGGTGTCTCCACCGTTCCGCGCGACGTTCGAAGGGTTCCGCGCCGAGCCCGCGACTGAGGATCGCGCGCGCCCAGCGTAAATGAAAAGGCCATGCGCTACCCTACTTGGGAATCGCCGCCGCGCGAAGCTTGTCGGTGTCGGCCCGGACCGATCCTGCGGTCAGGCGTGATGGGCGAGGGCCTTTGCCGTCAGCGGACCGGCTAGCAACTCGTCCGGTACGCGCTGCAGATCCCACACGAGGCCCAGCAATTCGAGCCCCCGCAGGACGTAATAGGTCAGGTCGACTTCCCACCAGAAGAAGCCCTGCCGGGCCGAGCTCGGGAAATGATGGTGATTGTTGTGCCAGCCTTCGCCGGTCGTGACAATAGCGAGGATCCAACTGTTGCGAGATTCGTCGCCAGTCGCATAGCGCTGACGTCCCACGAGATGGGCAAGCGAATTGATGGCGAAGGAGCCGTGCCACAGCAGGACGCTGGAAAGTCCAAAACCCCAGATGAGGCCCTGCAGTCCCCAAAGACCGAGACAAATGAGAGCGACCGCCACGATCGGAATCGCCTGAATACCTTCCCGGTCGAGAAAGCGCAGCTCGGGATACTTGCAGAGGTCGGGAATGAGGGTTGGATCCGTGCTGCCCCATCGCTTACTGAAGAGCCAGCCGATGTGGGCAAACGCGAAGCCACGTTGCTTGGCCGAGTGCACGTCCTTTTCGGTGTCCGAGTACTTGTGGTGCCAGCGATGATGGCTCGCCCACCACAGGACGCCCTTCTCGCCGCCACTTTCCGCGCCTACGGCAAGCAAGAACTGAAATACGCGTGAGGTCTTGAAAGAGCGGTGAGCGAAATAGCGGTGGTAGCCGGCCGTCACCATCACCATGCGGACGAAGTAGATGCAGACTGCTAGAAGCAAACCCCTCCACGACCAGCCGGTTAGGATGATGCCGACCAACGTGGCCACATGAACGACGAGCAACGGCAGAGGACCTGCCTTGAGTCTTTCCAGCCAGGTTTCGGTCCCGACTGAGGAGCCAGCTGAAGAGGGCGTCGTCACTTGATCCACCCTTTGACTGTGGCTCGCTCTTATTCACGGCCCGTCCACAATCAAGTCACAAGCGTAACAGAATTGCTGCGGGCTCGGGAGCTGAAGCTCTGCGCGACCACATGTGTGCCTCAGAGCCTCAGTAGTCGCAGCCAGCGAGAACGGGGGAGCCGGGCGCTGTGCTGAGACAGGTTCGGCATTGCATGTGAAGCATGGTTCCCGCGTTGAGCGCTGCTGCGCCAACCGGACGGACCACATTGACCATCTGACCGCTTGCCGGGCACTGCGAGACGTCGTTTGTCAGTCGCCAGC
This sequence comes from uncultured Myxococcales bacterium, assembly GCA_964616265.1. Taxonomy (GTDB): domain Bacteria; phylum Myxococcota_A; class Polyangia; order Fen-1088; family Fen-1088; genus Fen-1118. Next base: position 12,807 of record CAZTTW010000041.1, read on the forward strand.
AATCTGCCGAGACGGTCGCACTTGTCGCGCCGTCGGGACAGAGAGGGAGAGCCGTCGCACTTTCTGCATAAACTATTTGGGTCGGGTCTTGGGCGCTCATTTCGGGGGAGCGGTAGACGACGCGACAGTCGGGCTGCAGGCCGGGCGTGTCGACGTCGGTGTCAACGAGCTTCTCGTAGACACACGTGTTCTGCATCTTTTGGGCGAGGGCGTCGCCGATGGCCTTCATCGAAGCCGAGAAGTCGGTCTGGCAAATACTGAACTTCAGACCGCTGGAACCGAATTGGTCGATGAAGGCGGCCTCGCGCAGGCCCGCAGCTGCGCCCGATCCCGCGGCGGTAGCGTCGAAGCTCGCCCCCGAAGGCTTGTGCAGAGGATCGTAGCAAACCGGCCACGAGTCAAAGATGGTCGGGTGGGCAGGGTCTTGCGTCGTTGGGTTGGGGACCTGGTCGATTTTGTACTGGGCGCTTGCCATATCGGAGTCGGAGAGTGGCCAGCCGAAGATGCCTGCAACCAAGATCTGGTCGGTCGAGGACTTGAGTCCCT
>CAZTTW010000042.1:0-13321 GCA_964616265.1 uncultured Myxococcales bacterium
ACGTTGGGACATAGCGCCAAATATCCCGCCCTTTCCCGCCAAGGTCAAGGGTCGGGTGAAAAGCGAGTCACCGAGATCACAGCCGAATCGACATGCCCGCTAGCGGTGTCAGTCCAAGTTGGCGCGTACTCCCTCGGAGATCCGGCACTTGGGTTACAATGCGGGAAATTTCCCTCGGAGAACATGATGATGGATGGGTGCTCTTGTCGTCTGGTTCGAACCGCACAACTGCTGGTGCTGGTCGGAGCGAGTACGGTCGCCGGCGCAGCGTCGGCTAATTCGTGGCAACCCGCAGGCGTCGGCGATTGCCCTGCCCGAGATGTTGCGGGATCGCGCGGCCCGGTTCCGGAAGCCGCGAAGTGCGATTCCAACTTCGTTGGCTACACGGCCGTGTGCTGGCCCAATGGCTGCACGTACAAGAAGGTTGCGACGGGCTCGTGCACGGGCGGCATGAATCCAGGCCAGATGTACACTTGTGCGGCGGCGACGCCGGTTGCGAAGCCAGCAGGGAATTGGCAAGCCGTGGGCTTGGGCGATTGCTCGGGTCGCGACGTCGCAGGCACGCCCGGGCCAAGTCCCGATCCATCGAAGTGCAACGCGAGCTTCGCGGGCCAGACCGCTGTCTGCTGGACCACGGGCTGTACCTACAAGAAGGTCGCGACGAACGCGTGCACGGGCGGCGCGAATCCCGGACAGATGTACACGTGTGCCGCGGCTCAGGCCGCGCCCGCTGTCGCGCCTGCCGCCGCGCCCGCGCCGGCGATAGGAGCCAGCTGGCAACCGGTCGGCGTCGGCGACTGTCCCGGCCGCGATGTCGCCGGTAGTGCCGGACCGAATCCCGATCCCGGCAAGTGCAACGCGAGTTTTGCGGGGCAGACGGCGGTGTGCTGGAACACCGGCTGCACCTACAAGACCGTCGCGACCGGCTCGTGCACCGGCGGGGCGAATCCGGGCCAAATGTACACGTGCGCCGCTCCAGGGGCGGCCGCGACGCCTGCTCCCGAGCCGGCGCCGTCGGGGTGGCAAGGGGTGGGCGTGGGCGACTGTCCCGGCCGCGACGTTTCCGGCAGCGCGGGTTCCGTTCCCGATCCGGCGAAATGCGACAGCGGCTTTGCTGGCCAGACAGCCGTTTGCTGGGCCACCGGTTGCACGTACAAGAGCGTGGCCACCAAGGCGTGCACCGGCGGGGCGAATCCTGGCCAAATGTACACGTGCGCCCCGCCCGCTGCGCCGCCATCCCCGCCGAAGCTGAAGGGCAAGCACTACGCGGTGGTGAATTACACGGGCGACAAGCAGAACGCGCATAACTTCATCGTGGACTGGCGAGCGTGCAAGGTCGCCGAGCTCACACCGGACTTCGAGCACGGGCAGGAGGACATCACGGTTCTCGCGTGCCGGCCGGGCAGTCGGCTGGTGTTCAAGACCGACTTTCGTTCGAACGGGTACTTCATTCAGTACGACTGGGTGATGCTGGACAACGGCAGCACGGTAGCCGGTTCCTATCGGGATCCGACGAGCTGTGGCCCGTCGGCGGGCAAGGCCGCGAAGTAAGCGTCACCGTGCATGCATGGTCGCGTCGACCTTGGCGCGACGGCGACGCCACAGCAGCGCGACCATGTATGCGACGACGATCAGATTGACGAGTAGTGAAGCGACCCGAAGCACGCTCAGCTTCTTTGCCACTTCGACGATTTCGAACGGTACGTAGATGCCGCCGCTGATGGCGGCCAGCCACTCTGCCCAGGCGCGCCCGTGCCAGAGCCCGTAGGACTCGGCGAAGCGCAGCGCCGAATACCCCACCGATCCGAGCGCGAAGGCCCAAAGCCAGCCGTCGGTAATTCGAGCCGTGAGCGCGAGGAAGATGCGCGGGTAGTGCGACGAGGGACTGAGGTGAAAATGGCGGACCATCTCTTCGGCAATCTCCTGGACATCGCGGTGAATGAACCTGAGCATGCCCATCCCGACCAGCAGAACCAGGGTGCCCTTCAGCGCTTCGAAGGCGGCGATGGTGCGCACCGCGGCCGGCGTCTGGGATTGCAAAGTCGCTGCCGCTCTCACGGGTTTGGCGTCTCGGTTTCGTGTTGCAGCCACGCCAGGTAAGGTGCGCTACCGTCGCTTATCGGCAGCGCGATGATTTCCGGAACCTCGTACGGGTGAAGCGCCGTCACGCGATCGCGGAGCGCGGAAAAGAGCGCTCGGCGGGTCTTGACGATGCACAAGACCTCGGTGTCGTCGCAGAGTTTGCCTTGCCAGGCATAGATCGACCGAAGGCCCGGCACGATGTTCACGCAAGCGGCGAGCTTTTCGCCGACGACTGCGTGGGCGATAGTCGTGGCGACTTCGGCGGTCGGCGCGGTGACGAGCACGACGACGAATGCGTCGTCGGGCGCGGCGGTGACTGGGCTTGAGGGCATGGAAGGACAATCTAGCCTGCATTATTCATCAGAGCCAAGCGCTCGCCCTCACGCTAAGATGGGCCGTCTTTCCGGACCCCATCGCCTATGCACGAGCTCTCCATCGCCCAGACGATTGTCGATCGCGCCAGCACGGTTTCCGCACAAAACAGTGGCGCGCGTGTAACGAAGATCGGTCTGCGCATCGGTGCCATCTCGGGCGTCGAACCCGACGCGCTTCGCTTCGGCCTGGAGGCGCTGACCAAGGATTCGCCTTTCGAGGGCGTCACTGTCGACATCGAGCTGTGCAAGCGAAAGCAGCGCTGCGCGAGTTGCGCCCATGAGTTCGAACCCGAGGGCTTCCATTCCGCCTGTCCGATGTGCCAGAGCAACGAGAGCACGTGCGTTGCCGGGAACGAGCTCGACGTGACCTATTTCGAGCTAGAGGATTCCCCATGCGCGTAAACGTGGAAGAGAAGGTTTTGAGCGAAAACGACAAGCTGGCCCAGACGCTGCGCGAGCGCTTCCGCAAGCACAAGGTGTTTTGCGTGAACCTCATCAGCGCGCCCGGCTCGGGCAAGACGGCGCTGCTGGAACGGACGCTCGAGGCTTTGCCCAAGTCGGCGAAGGTGGCGCTGCTGACCGGCGACCTGCAAACCGAGAACGACGCCAAGCGCCTGGCCAAGGCGGGCTTTCCGGTCAAGCAGATCACGACCGGAGACACGTGTCACCTCGACGCCAAGATGGTGATCAAGGCGCTGGCCGATTGGGATTTGGACGCCGTCGACATCCTCTTCGTCGAGAATGTGGGCAATTTGGTTTGTCCGACCAGCTACGATCTTGGCGAGCACGCGAAGATCGTTCTGCTCAGCGTGACCGAGGGTGAAGACAAGCCGCTCAAGTATCCGTCAATTTTTGCGGCCGCCGAGGTGTGCGTGATCAACAAGGTCGATCTGCTGCCGTACGTGCCGTTCAACCTGAAGCAAGCCATCGCCAATGCACGCCACGTGCACCCGGGCATCGACGTGATCGAAACGAGCTGCACGCGAGTGCAGGGTTTGGATGCTTGGCTTGCGTGGATTGAGCGCCGCCGGCAAGCGGCGATGCAAGACTAGGGGGACCTCATGGCTCGAACGGAAAAGACGGCGCTCATCACCGGCGCATAGGCTGGAATCGGACGCGAGCTGGCGCGCCTTTTCGGGAAAGACGGACACGACGTCATCTTGGTGGCGCGGCGGCGTGATCGCCTGGAAGAGCTGGCGAAAGAGCTGGCGGCGGAAAACGGCGTGAAAGCTACCGTGATTGCTGCCGACCTTGGCGACCGGGCAGCGCCCTCGGCCATCGCCGACGAGGTGCAAGCCAAGGGCATCGCCGTTGATTTTCTCGTCAACAACGCGGGCTTCGGCACCTGCGGCTCGTTCGTGCACAGCGACCTTTCGCGCGAGCTGGAAATGGTCGAAGTGAACATTCGCGCGCTCATGCAACTCACCCGGCTCTTCCTGCCCGACATGATCGCCCGCAAGCGCGGGCGCATCCTGAACACGGCCTCGGTCGCCGGTTTCGTTCCCGGGCCGTACATGTCAGCGTATTACGCCAGCAAAGCCTTCGTGCTCAGCTTCACGGAAGCCCTGGCGTCCGAGCTTACAGGCACGGGCGTGACTATCACGGCGTCGTGTCCCGGCCCGACCGAAACGGAATTCACCGCGGTGGCCGGCAACAAGAAGACCAAGCTGTACCAGCAAAACGTTGCCCAGGCGTCGCTCGTGGCGCGGCATGCGTACCACGCCATGAACGCCGGCAAGATCGTCGCTGTGCCTGGCCTCGTGAACAAGATGATCACCTGGTCCGTGCGCATCTCGCCCCGCTCGACCCTGCGTGCAATCACCGCCGGCCTCAACCGCAAGCGTAAAGCCGGCCCCTAAGCCCAGCAGATTCCGCGAAGCACGCGATTCAGCAAATTCGCGGTAGCTGTTCGCCGCTGTGCATGTCGAGGACGCGCCTTGTGCCGATGCGACTTTGCAGGGTCACGAGCGCAGCGGGCGATTCGGAGACAGTACCGATGGCCGTGGCCTGCGACGAGACCGAATGGGTGCGCAGAATTTCTAGCGCTTGCTGGCTTTGGGCTGCCGGCACGAAGGCGACGAAGCGTCCTTCGTTGGCGAGATAGAGCGGGTCGAGTCCCAGGATTTCGCAGGCGCCGTTCACGCTCTCTTCGACGGCGATGTCGCGCTCGCGCACCTCCACGTGCAGACGGCTGGACTCTGCGATTTCGATGAGTGTGGTCGCTAGCCCGCCGCGGGTGAGGTCGCGCAGACAGTGCACGCGAATGCCTGCCCGCAAGAGCGCAAGCACCGGTTCTGCCAAGGGCGCGCAGTCGGTCTCGATGGTGGTCTCGAATTGCAGGCCCTCGCGCACCGCCATGATGGCCACGCCGTGGCGGCCCACGTCGCCGCTTAGCAGAATCGCGTCGCCGGGGCGAACGCTGGTGGGTCCAATCACCAAGTCGTGCTCGATCACGCCGATGCCCGCCGTGTTGACGAACAGTCCATCGCCCTTGCCGCGATCCACGACTTTGGTGTCGCCGGTGACGATGCGGACGTTCGCGGCCTGCGCGATTCTTGCCATCGACGCGACCACGCGTTCGAGCGTGGCGACGGGCAAGCCTTCCTCGAGGATGAAGCCGGCGGAAAGATAGAGCGGCCGCGCGCCGCACATGGCGAGGTCGTTCACCGTGCCGGTCACGGCCAGCGTGCCGATGTCGCCGCCGGGAAAGAAGAGGGGATGGACGACGTACGAATCGGTCGTGAAGGCGAGCTTGCCTTGCCCGAGCGGCAGCACGGCGCCGTCGTGGCGCGATTCGATGGGCTGGTTGCCGAACGCGGGGATGACCACGCGCTCGAGCAGCGAATGCATCAAGCGGCCGCCGCCGCCGTGCCCGAGCGTAACGACGTCGTGGTGGGCGGTGGGCAACGGGCAGGCGAGGTCGAACGACGGCTTGTCAGGCATTCTCGGCTCCCTGGCGTGCGCCCTCGGCGACGCGAGAAGTTTCCGCGTGGCGACGGTAGAGGTAGTAGGCGGCGCACGCGCCTTCGCTCGATACCATCGTCGCGCCCAGCGGTCGTTCGGGCGTGCAGCGCGTGCCGAACGCCGGGCACTCGTGCGGCTTCTTCACGCCGCGGAGCACTTGCCCACTGATGCACTCGGAATCTTCTTCGACACTGTAGTCGACGAGCCCGAACCTCTTTTCGGCGTCGAACGCGGCGAATGCCTCGCGCAGGCCGAAACCGCTTTGTGGGATCTCGCCGACGCCGCGCCACTTGCGGTGGACGACGCGAAAGACCTTCGCCATCAGCTCTCGTGCCGGACGATTGCCCTCGCGCTGTACCGAACGTGCGTATTGATTCTCCACCTCGGCGCGGCCGTGTTCGAGCTGCTTTACGCACATCAAAATGCCCTGCAAAATGTCGAGCGGCTCGAAACCGGTGACGACGATCGGCACGCGGAATTTCTTGGCCAGAGGGAGATACTCCTCGAAGCCCATCACCGTGCAGACGTGGCCGGCCGCGAGAAATCCCTGGGTGCGATTGTCGGGGGCGCTCAGGATGGCTTCGATGGCCGGCGGCACGAGCACGTGCGACACCAGCACGGAGAAGTTCGGGAGCTTCTGCGCTTGCGCCTGAAACACGGCCATCGCGTTGGCCGGCGCCGTGGTTTCGAAACCGACGGCAAAAAACACGACCTCGCGCTGGGGATTTTCGCGTGCGACTTTCACGGCGTCGAGCGGCGAATAGACGATGCGCACATCGGCGCCTTTGGCTTTGACCGAGAAGAGGTCGCCGCCGCTGCCCGGCACCCGCAGCATGTCGCCGAACGAGCAGAAGATGACCTCGGGGCGCGCCGCGATCTGCAGCGCTTTGTCGATGAGCTCGAGCGGCGTCACGCACACCGGACAGCCGGGACCGTGAAGGAGCGTGATCTGCGGCGGCAGCAGCTCGTCGATGCCGTACTTGACGATGCTGTGGGTTTGGCCGCCGCACACTTCCATGATGGACCATGGTTTGGTGGTGATGCGCCTGATGGCTTCGGCCAGTCTCTGCGCACTCTCTTGGTTGCGGTACTCGTCGACGTATTTCACGCTTTCTTCTCCGCATTCTCCGCCTCTTGCAGCTCAGCCAGATCGCCCATCTGTCGGAAATACTCCAGCGTCTGCTGCGCCTCGGTTTCGTCGACGATGCTGATGGCAAAGCCCGCGTGCACCAGAACGTAGTCACCTACCTGGGCCTCGGGCACGAATGCCAGCGACGCTTCCTTGCTGATGCCGCCAAAGCTGACCGTGCCGGTCCGCGTAAGCTCTTCGCTCGCGCTGCCCTCGATGATGCTCAGGATCTTTCCTGGAACTGCCAGACACATGAATCAATCCTTTCGCCGCTGTGCCGCCATGATTTGACCCAGCGCCAGACCGCCGTCGTTGGGCGGCACACGCTGATGCCAGAGTGGACGATAACCCGCGCCACGGAGACCGCCAATCATTCCCTCGGTGAGCCTCCGGTTCTGAAAGCAGCCGCCGCTCAGCACGACGTTCTCTTCGCCGACGCGCTTGGCGACGTCGACCGCCATCGCCACCAGCATCGCGTGGAAGCGGGCGGATGCGATTGCCGGCGTCGTCGGTTCGGTCAGAAGCGCACGTACCGCCGGCTCCCAATCAAGCCAGAGGACATTCTCCTTGGGACAGACCTTATACGGATAGGGTTGCTCCTCATTCGTGCTGACACGCGCGTTCTCGAGCGCCATGGCTGCCTGACCTTCGAAGCTTGCGACCTGACGCAATCCCGTCAGCGAGGCAAACGCATCGAAGAGTCGACCCGCGCTGGTGGTGACGGGTGCGTTCACCCGGCGGCGGAGCATGGTCAGAAGGGCAGTGAGCTCGGTTGGTGTAAACGCTCGGAGGGCAGGTGAATCGACCTCGACGACCTCGTCGCCGAAAATTTCGTAGAGGATCGCCAGCGCGACCCGGCGCGGCTCGCGCACCGCCTTGTCATTGCCGGGCAGGCGGAACGGGCGCAGGTGGGCCACTCGACGAATGTCGGTATTGGTGACGTGAAGGACTTCGCCGCCCCAAAGGGTTCCGTCGCTCCCCATGCCGCTGCCGTCCCAGGCGATGCCCAGGACGGGCGGCCCTATTTGGTTCTCGGCCATGCACGCGAGCACGTGGGCGGCGTGGTGCTGGACTCTCTCGACGGAGATTCCGCTGTGCTCGGCGTATTGTGTGGAGTGGTAATCGGGATGCAGATCGCAAGCGACCGTCTGCGGCTTGAAGTCGTAGAGGCTTTGCATTGCGGTGGTGACGGATGCGAAGGCACGCTGCGATTCTTCGCTCTCCAAGTCGCCGACGTGTTGACTGAGGAAAATCTGCGACCCGACGGCGATGGCGACCGTGTTTTTCTGATGGCCGCCCACGGCCAGAATCGGTGGCAGGTCGCCGCCGACGGAAATTGGCAGCGGCGCAAAGCCCCGGGCGCGGCGTAGGACCAATTCGCGACCCGCGATTTCGCGTACGATGGAATCGTCCACATGGCGAAAAATTGGGCGGTCGTGGACCAGGAAGAAGTCGGCCAGGCCTGCGAGGCGCGCAAGCGCTTCGTGCTCATCGGTACAGAGGGGCTCTTCCGAGAGGTTCCCGCTGGTCGCGACGACGGGAGCGTCGAGAGCGCGCAACAGAAGATGGTGCAGGGGATTGCCGGGAAGCATGATCCCGAGCGTGGGATTGTCGGGAGCGATGCTCGGTGCAAGATCGCTGGGGCCCCGGCGGCGTAGCAAGACAATCGGGCACTCCGGCGAACGGAGCAACCGAGTCTCGGTCTCGCTGGCGGAGCAGTACAGGCGTGCTTGGTCGAAATTCGGCAGCAGGAGCGCGAACGGCTTTTCTTCGCGATGTTTGCGCGCCCGTAGCGTCCGCACCGCATCTTCGTTGCGAGCGTCGACCATCAAGTGGAAGCCGCCGATTCCCTTGACGGCGACGACTTTGCCGTCGCGAATGGCCTCGGCCGTGGCGAGCAGTGCCGCGTGCCGGGTCGCGACCACGTCGCCTTTCTCGTTCCACAGCGCGAGCTGCGGACCGCAGGCCGGGCACGCATTGGGCTGGGCGTGAAAACGGCGATCGCTCGGGTCGTGGTACTCGCGCGCACAATCCGGGCACATCACGAAGCGATTCATGGTCGTCGCCGCGCGGTCGTACGGCAGGGAGGCGATGATGCTGAAGCGCGGGCCACAGTTTGTGCAATTGGTGAACGGATAGCGGTAGCGCCGATTCGCCGGATCGAAGATGTCGGCCAGACATGCAGGGCAGGTCGCAAAGTCGGGCAGAACGAAAGCGCGCTTCTCGCCATCGGTGCTGGCCCGGATCTGGAAATCGACATAACCGACAGGATTCAGAAAGGTCGCTTCAAGGCTTTGAATGAGCGCCATCGCGGGTTTGTCCGATTCCAATCGGCGAACGAAGGTGCGCACAGTCTCTTCATTGCCCTCGACTTCCAGGAAGACGCCGGCGGCACCGTTGTGAACCCAGCCGTGCAGGCCCATCTCCTGTGCCAGGCGATACACGAACGGGCGGAATCCGACGCCTTGAACAGCGCCGGCAATGGCGACGTGCACGCGCGTAGTGATGGAGGTGGCGACCGGCACGCGCAGACTCTACCCCAACGGGGACTGTCTCGCTGGATGGCCGCTCGACGCTGGCGGCCGCTGACCTGAGAGCCGTGGTCGCGGCCTTCCGTCGGAAATCCTCGCAATTGGCCCTTGCCAACTGTCGCTCAATTCGTTACTTTTTTCACGTGCGCAGCGCTTGCGCCGCGAATCGCGGTTCCGCAGTACCAGTGTTGGGTTTGTGTAGTTCCCGTAGTTTGAGCAACTAGCCCGGATCGCGAACGCAGCAGGTCGCCTGTTTCGGCGAGGTTTGGGCCGAAGTCCGACTCGACGAGAGTCAGAAGCAGGGAAGGGCCATGGCAGACAATTCTGGTCTCTGTGCGCAGATCTGCGCGAAGTTCGGCAACGAGAAGCACCGGCTCATGGACATTCTGTTGGCGGTTCAAGCGCAGGCGGGCTGTATCGACGCGAATGCACTCGACGCGATTGCGGAGTCGCTGTCGATGAGCCGCGTGGAGGTCGAGAGCGCCTCGACGTTCTATGCCTTCTTCTCGCCAAAGCCGCGTGGCCGCTTCGTCATCCGCCTATGCAACGACATTATTGATCAGCTCGCCGGTATGGACCGCATTGCGGCTGCGCTGCGGACCGAGCTTGGCATCGACTTCGGTGAAACCACCTCGGACGGCCTCTTCTCGTTGGAATTCACCCCTTGTATCGGCATGGGCGACCAAGCTCCCGCCATGTTGGTCGGGGACAAGGTGATTACCCGCGTCTCGACGGACACGGTGCGGGAAATCGTGCATACCCTGCGCGCCACCAAGGGCCTCGATCAGTTCAAGTACGCGCTCGGCGACGGCAACAATGGACATCCTTTGGTGCGTTCCATGGTCGTGAACAACCTGCGCGAGAAGGGCGCTGTGGTGTTCGCGCCGTACGTGCCGGCCGTGGCGCTTCAGCGCGCCTTGTCCGAGCAGCCGGTCGAGCTCATCAAGATTATCAAGGCCTCGCGCCTGCGCGGGCGCGGCGGTGCCGGGTTCCCGACGGGAATGAAGTGGGAATTCACGCGTGCGGCGCCCGGCGACCGCAAGTTCGTGTTTTGCAATGCCGACGAGGGCGAGCCGGGAACGTTCAAGGACCGCGTGATCCTCACCGAGGCCGCCGGCCTGATGTTCGAAGGCATGACCATCGCCGGATACGCGATCGGCGCGTGCGAAGGCATCCTCTACCTGCGCGGCGAGTACGCGTACTTGTTGCCATACCTCGAAGACATTCTCGCCAAACGGCGAGAGGCCGGCCTGCTTGGCCGCGAGGTGCTCGGCAAGTCGGGGTTCAAGTTCGACATTCGCATTCAGCTCGGAGCCGGGGCCTACGTGTGCGGCGAAGAAACGGCCCTGCTCAGCTCCTGCGAAGGCAAGGCGGGCGATCCCAAAACGCGTCCACCGTTTCCCGCGCAGAAGGGCTATCTCGGAATGCCCACCGTCATCAACAACGTCGAGACGTATTGCGCTGCCGCTCGCATTGTTGAGAACGGCCCCGGCTGGTTTACGTCGATGGGCACGCAGGCCAGCGCGGGCACCAAAGTGTTCAGTGTGTCCGGCGATTGTCGCATTCCTGGCGTCTACGAGCTTCCCTTCGGTCTCACGGTCGCGCAGCTGCTCGCCAAGGTCGGCGCCTCGGATACGGCCGCAGTTCAGGTGGGTGGCGCTGCTGGACGGATGATTGGACCGTCCGAATTTGCCCGCAAGCTCTGCTTCGACGACTTGGCCACGGGCGGGTCCATCATGGTGTTCAGTGGACAGCGGAACGTGCTGGCCATCGCGCACGCCTTCATGGACTTTTTCGTCGACGAAAGCTGTGGCTACTGCACGCCCTGTCGCGTGGGTACGACACTGTTGCGCGAGCGGCTGGGGCGATTCCTCGACGGCAAGGCCGAGCTTGCGGATATTGTGTACCTCGAAAAGACCGGTCAGTGCATGAAGGTTGCGAGCCGCTGTGGCTTGGGGCAGACCGCCGCCAACCCGGTGCTCAGCACGATTCAAAGCTTCAGGGGCGAGTACGAGCGCCGAGTGAAAGCGAATGGAAGTGTGTTGCGTTCGTCCTTCGATCCGGACCGCGCAGTCGCGGTTGCGGCCGGCATCGCGGGCCGTCCCTCGGAATACTTCGGAAATCAGAAAGGCATGGTGTTGTGATGGCCGGGCAGATTGTATTCACCATCGACGGCAAGGAAGTCTGCAGCGAGCAGGGACAGACCGTTCTGCAAGCTGCCGCGATCGCGGGAGTCTACATTCCGCATTTGTGTGCGATGGAGGGACTGTCGCCGTGGGGAAGCTGTCGAGTGTGTACGGTGCTAGTCAACGGCAGGCCGCAGGCGGCATGCACGATGCCGGTTGGCGAAGGCATGGTGGTCGAAAACGACACCGCGGACTTGCGCGACTTGCGCAGCAACCTCGTCGAGATGTTGTTCGTGGAAGGCAACCACTTCTGTATGTTCTGCGAGAAGAGCGGTAACTGCGAACTGCAGGCCATGGGCTATCGGCTGGGCATTTTGTCGTCGCGCCATCCGTATCTCTTCCCCAAGCGCAGGGTCGACGCCAGTCACCCCGACGTCTTGCTCGACTTCAATCGCTGCATTCTGTGCGGACGCTGCATGCGCGCTTCGCAAGAACTAGACGGCAAGCACGTCTTCCAATTCATCTCGCGCGGCCACCAGAAGCACATCGGTATCAATGCCAAGGACGGGGTTGGCACAAGCAATCTCAGCGTTACGGATAAAGCGGTCGAGGCCTGTCCCGTCGGTTGCATCGTGAAGAAGCGCGTGGGATTCGCCGTTCCGGTCGGCGAGCGTCTTTACGACAAGAAACCCATCGGCAGCGACATCGAGTCTCGTCCGGCGGGCTCACGGTAGGTCTCACCATGGCAAACAAACCCAAGTTGGCGACGGTTTCTCTCGCGGGCTGCTTCGGCTGTCACATGTCGGTGCTCGACATCGACGAACGCATTCTGAAGTTGGTCGAGCTGATTGACTTCGATCGCTCCCCCCTCGACGATATCAAGAAGATCGAAGGCCGCTGCGCCGTGGGCATTGTCGAGGGCGGTTGCTGCAACGAAGAGAACGTGCACGTGCTCCAGCATTTCCGCGAGCACTGCGACATCCTGGTTTCGACCGGAGATTGCGCGACCATGGGTGGCATCCCGGCTCTGCGCAATACGATTCCCCTCAAGGAATGCTTGGAAGAGGCCTATCTCAAGGGCCCGACGGTCTACAATCCGCGTGGCAAAATTCCCGCGGATCCCGAATTGCCGCTGCTCCTCGACAAGGTTTATCCGTGCCACGAGGTCGTCAGGATCGACTACCACCTGCCGGGCTGTCCGCCGTCGGCCGAGACGATCTGGCAAGCGCTGCTCGCCCTGTTGGGTGGCAAGCCCATGGCGCTGGCCTACGACCTGATCAAATACGACTGAGCAAGATGGAAGGAGAAGGTACTGCGATGAGCGTTGCTAAGCGAATCGTTATCGAGCCGGTAACCCGCGTGGAGGGACACGGCAAGGTCACCATCCTGCTCGACGAGAATCAGAAGGTCATTCAAGCGCGCCTGCACGTCGTCGAGTTCCGTGGCTTCGAGCGCTTCATCCAGGGCCGACCGTTTTGGGAAGTGCCGGTCCTGGTGCAGCGCCTCTGCGGCATCTGTCCGGTCAGCCATCACTTGGCTGCCGCCAAGGCCATGGACCGCATCGTCGGCGGCGAAAAGCTGACGCCGACGGCGGAGAAAGTGCGTCGGCTGATGCACTACGGGCAAACGTTCCAGTCGCACGCGCTGCACTTTTTCTATCTCGCCTCGCCGGACTTGCTATTCGGCTTCGATTCCGACGTCGCGATTCGCAACGTGATCGGAGTGGCCGGAAAATACCCCGAGCTCGCTGTGCAAGCCGTGCTGATGCGCAAGTACGGCCAGGAAATCATCAAGGCCACGGCGGGCAAGAAGATCCACGGCACGGGCGCCATCCCCGGCGGCGTGAACAAGAATCTCAGCATCGCCGAGCGCGACGTTTTCCTGAAAGACGTCGAGCAGCAGACCGCCTGGGCCAAAGCCGCGGTGAAAATCGCCAAGGACTACACGGTCGCGAACCTGGCGAAGCTCGCGCCCTTCGGATCGTTCGAGTCAAACCACCTCTCGCTGGTGCGCGCCGACGGCGCCATGGATCTGTACGACGGCAATCTGCGCGCCAACAACGCGGAAGGCGAGGTCGACATCGACCAAGTCGACTACCAGCGGTATGTCGATTTC
>CAZTTW010000043.1:0-13313 GCA_964616265.1 uncultured Myxococcales bacterium
GCGTCGATACCGCCGTCCTCCATCGCAATCTCGGATTCATCGGCGGCGGCGTGGGTGTGTTGGTCGCCGGCGTAGGTACCTACTACCTGCTCACCGCTGGCGATCCCAATCGCTACCGCAAGAGCGCCGACGTGGCGCTGTCGCACGCCAATTTCTGGTTCGCCGACCGCAGCGGCGGGTTCTCGCTCGGTGGTAACTTCTAGCAGCTTGTAACTATTTGCCGTCCAACGTCTCCAAAGGACGCGGTCGCCTCGGGCGCCGTGCAGCCGGAGGTTGGCCATCGATGGCAAAGTTGAAGACGATCTGTATCGGTGTGGTCCTCGGGGCAGCGGCCTGCAATGCGCACGTCAACGCCTTCAATGCCTCGCCCAGGCACATCTGTCCCGGACAGCAGGTGGAGGTCCAGTGGGACGTGACGGGCTCGGCGACCCTTGCGTTTGCGCCCACGGTGGCGGACGCGCCTCAAGGGGCCGTCACATCCAGAGGCCAAGTCATTCTCAAGCCGACACAAAACACGCGCGCATCCATCCGGGTAACCCGTTGGCTGGGCGAGCCCGCGGGCAGCGACATCGACATTCAGATGCCCGAGCCAACCCTCGTCACCGCCGATCTGAACGACTCGTTTTCCTGCCAGGCGAACGTCATGGGCGTCAAAGCCCAGATGAAGAACTTCTCGCCGGACGTGAAAGCCGAGGTCGTGGGCGTCGGCATTTCCAACGGGCAAGGGCGAGAGCTGGACATCCGTCGCACAGACGCACAGGGAAAGATCATTACCGCGCACGTCGGGCCTGGCCAAAACAGCACGGCCTTCGCGGCTTTATCTGTCGAGGGTGAATGGATCCTGTCGACCAAGCTTGGCGGCGATGAATCCTGCGACCATCCCCCGCATGTGCTCACGGTCTACGCCTACGCAGGCTGCACAGGAGGTGCCCCATGACGCCCGACCAACTCAAGCAGAACGTCGACACCATCATCGTTCTCATGATGGAGAACCGATCCTTCGATCACGTACTCGGGTACCTGCGCCACCCGAGCGGCGGGAACCGCGGCGATATCGTCGGCATCGACGACCTGATGAAGGACGACTACGTCAACAAGAATACCGACGGTGAAGGCATCCGTCCTTTTTGGCGAACCGACGCTCCCTCGTCCAGCGACCTGCCCCACAGTGCCGCGGCCGTCCGCGAACAACTGAACTATGTGGCGGCGGCTCAAGTCTATTTGATGAATGGATTCGTGCGCGCCTATGAAGACGAGTTTCATAGCATCGTACGCGATCCACCCGTCCTAGGACTTCTGCAAGCCAAGGATCTACCGAGCACGGCGCCCCTCGCGAACACGTACACCGTCTGCGACAACTGGTTTGCCTGCGTGCCGACCTCGACTGCGCCCAACCGCCTGATGTCCATGTGTGGCGCCACGCCCATCGCCGACACCGGCACGTTGCTGCCCGACCAGCCGACCATTTACGATTGGCTGTCCGCGCACGGCATTCGCTGGCGCGTGTACGCGGCCGGCTTGCCCTTCTTCGCCCTGATGCCGAAGATTGCGCCGCTGCTACTGACCAGCCATTTCCGGCGCTTCTCGCAGCTGGCCGACGACGTCAAGAACGAAGCCGCCGAGGACTGGCCGCAAGTCATCTTCATCGAACCCGATTACTACGACTGTCCTGTTCATTTTCGCCCGCCCTGTGACAACCACGCGCCATTGGCCATGGCGCCCGGCGAAGCGTTCGTCGCCGAGGCCTACCGCGCGCTGACCGCCCATGCGGGCAAATGGAGTCGTAGCGTTTGCGTCTTCACGTACGACGAGCACGGAGGCTTCTTCGATCACGTGCCACCGCTGGCCATCAAGTACCGTCACCCGAACGGCGCCGTCGCCTTCGACACGACCGGGCCGCGCATCCCCGTGATCGTCGGAGGCCCTTATGCGCCCGCGCGTGGCGTCTCGCACGCGAAGCTCGACAACACGTCGATCTTGCAGCTCATCGCCGAACGCTTCGGCTCACCCGGCGAAATCTACTCGTCGGAAGTCCAAGGCCGACGGGAACAGGGCATCGAGAGCGCCGCGACCGTGCTCGACGTTTCGGCGGCGAATACCACCGTTTGCAACCTGGGTGGCGGTACCGCTGCAGCCGCGCCGAGTACCGTCAACAATTCGGACTTGCGCAAGGGATTCGCAGGCGCGATCCAAAGCATCGTGCACGACCACCAAACCGAGGCCATGGCGAAGTACCCAGAGCTGCGCGACTACGTGAAAGGTTGATCGGCGACTCCCCGGCGAACCGTTCTACTGCTGCGCCTGTTGCTGCTGCCGTTTCAACTCCTCTTGTGCCGCCGCCGGATCGCTGACCCGGACTTCGACACCCAGCGACTCGCCGGTGCCGCCGCGGTGAAATCCTCGCACCGGACACGCATCGAGGTAGTCGAGCCCGACGGCCAAACGCACGTGCCGGCCATGCGCACGCACGTCGTTGGCCACGTCGAAGCCCTGCCACCCTACTCCGTCGATCCACGCCTCCGCCCAGGCGTGGCTAGCCAACTCCCGAGGTGCTCCAGCCGCGTCCGACAATTCCTTGGGCGCTAGATAGCCGCTTACGTAGCGGGCCGGAATGCGCAACTGACGGCAACACGCCACGAAGACGTGTGCGTGGTCCTGGCAAACGCCCGCGCCACGGGAAAACGCCTTTGCCGCCGTTGTCGTCACCTGCGTCACCCCCTTCTGGTAATCGACTTTCTCGCGCACCGCCGTCATCAGTGCCTCGACAGCCGCGGCGCGATTGTTCGCAGTCTGTTTGCGAAAACCTTCCGAGAATCGAACCAGCGCCTCGTCTTGCGCCGTCAGCTCGGTGGACCGCATGAAAAGCTCCGGCCGGTGCGGACCGCTGTCGGGTAATATCACCGGCGTGTCCTCTGTATCCAGCTCGACCTCGCCACGCGCACGAATGCGAATCTCGTGATGGGGCTTGTCGATGACCAAGACGTGCGCCGTATTGCCGAAACCGTCGAGAAACTGCCGGGCTGGCCCGGGAAGATCCAGCTGCCAGTTGAGGACCTTCTGCCGTGGCGTCGGCTGCGGCGACAGGCGCAGGTACTGAATGGTGTAGTTCGCCGGTGTGGCGTATTGGTATTTCGTCTCGTGAACAATCGAAAGTCGCATGGATCCTCCGCCTAGACAGTCATGAGAAAATCTCGGGCCAACTGACTCGAAAGGTCGCCGATGCTGGCGATGATTTCCGAAAGAAACTCGTGCAGGCCTTTCGTCAGGACGCGGTCGATGCGGGCAAAACGCAAGCGCGCGTGAAGCTCGCCCGCCAGACGCTGCGCCTCGATGTCGCGGGTGCCGCCGAGGGCATCCAAATGTTCCACCAGCTGGCTCGCACAGAAGCGCAGCGAACGCGGCATTTCCTGACGAAGAATGAGCAGCTCGGCCACGCGACGGGGCGTGATCACGTCGTGGTAGGTCTGGTGGTACGCGCGAAAAGCACTGGCTTGACGAAGCACCGAGCCCCAGGCGTAGTACGTGGTGCCGGCAGCCTGGGCGTCCATGCCCTCGAGAGCCTGGAACTTCGCATCGAGCAGACGGGCCGTGCTCTCGGCTCGTTCCAGGAAGGTGCCGAGGCGAAGGAAATGAAACCCGTGGTCGTGCAAGGTCGTGCTGTGCGAGATGCCGCGAAAGAGGTGCGACCTATCTTTCACCCAATCGAAGAATTCCCGCAGACCACGCTGGCGGAGTGTGGCCTCATCGAGCTCGCTCAAGGTCAGCCAGGTCGCGTTGATGCTCTCCCACATTTCCGTCGAGATGACTGCCCTCTGGGCGCGAGCGTTCTCGCGCGCCGCACGGACGCAGAACTTGATGCTGCACGGGCTTTCGACATCCACCGCAAAGAAACGTGTGACATCCGTCTCGGTGAGCCGAAGCTTGCGCTCCGCGAATTGCGGTGGGCTGCCAAGACTGGCCAAAGCGTCCCGCCACTCGCTTTCGGGAGGCGACCCCGGCAAATCCGAGAGGGCATTGCGGTAGCTGACATCGAGCACCCGCGCCAAGTTCTCGGCGCGTTCGATGTAGCGTCCGGTCCAGTAGAGATTGTCGGCAGTTCGACTGAGCATCGTAGTTCTCCGAGTGAGCTAGGGACGCAGCACCCACGTATCTTTCGTTCCGCCACCTTGCGACGAATTGACGACGAGCGAGCCTCGTGTCAACGCCACTCGCGTGAGTCCGCCGGGGACCACGACGCTGCCGCTTGCGCCGGTGAGGATGAAGGGGCGCAAGTCGATATGCCGAGGCGCGATGCCTTCCTCGACGAAGGTCGGGCACGATGAAAGGGCGAGGGTCGGCTGAGCAATATAACCATCCGGGTGCGCGTTGATGAGGCCGCGAAATTTCTCCCGCTCTTCGCGGGTACTGCGCGGACCGATCAGCATGCCGTAGCCGCCCGAGCCTTGCGTCTGCTTGACGACCAGCTCGCCCAAATGTTCGAGCACGTAGGCGCGATCCGAGTCGAGCGCGCATTTGTACGTGGGAACGTTGGCGAGGATCGGCGTCTCGCCCAAGTAGAATTGGATGAGATCCGGCACGTACGGATAGCTGGACTTGTCGTCGGCCACTCCGGTGCCAATGGCGTTGGCCAGATTGACGCCGCCGTTGCGGTAGACGCTGAGCAGCCCCGGTACGCCCAGCATGCTGTCCGGCCGAAAGGCGAGCGGATCCAAGCTGTCGTCGTCGATCCGGCGGTAGATGACGTCCACGCGACGAGGGCCCTGCGTGGTGCGCATGTAGACGGCGTTGTCGCGCACGAAAAGGTCCTGCCCTTCCGCAAGCTCCACGCCCATCTGTTCAGCGAGGAAGCTGTGTTCGAAGTAGGCGCTGTTGTACGGGCCCGGCGTCATGACCACCACCGTTGGTTCGCCCTCCGACGTGGCGGGTGCGAGCGAGCGCAGGCTGCGCAAGAGCTCTTGGCAGTAGTGGTCCACCGGCGCGACCCGTGCCTTGGCAAACACCTGCGGAAAGAGGCGGGTCATCACCGCGCGGTTCTGCAGCATGTACGAAACACCGGACGGCGTTCGAAGATTGTCTTCGAGCACATAGAACGTGCCTTCCTCGACCCGAACGATGTCGATGCCGGCGATCTGCACGTACACGTTGCTCGGCAAATCCACGCCCTTCATCTCGGGGCGAAACAGCGAATTGCGCAGCAGGTGCGCCTCGGGCACGATACCGGCGCGAACAACTTCTTGCGCGTGGTAGATGTCATTCAAGAAGAGGTTGAGCGCTTTCACCCGCTGCACCAGCCCGGCTTCCAGGCGCGCCCACTCGTCGGCGGCCAGAACGCGCGGAATGATATCGAAGGGAATCAATCGCTCGGTCCCGGCTTGGTCGCCGTAGACGTTGAAGGTGATGCCGACGCGACGAAAGATGAGGTCGGCTTCTTCCCGCTTGCTGGCGAAGACGCTCGCCTCCGTCGAGCGCAGCCATTCGTCGATGACCCGATAGGGGCTTCTTACCTGGGCTTTCTGCCGTCGATCTGCAAAGTCATCCAGCGTGCAGTTACCAACCATTTCATCGAGGAAGCTGGGTATCGTCATCGGCAAATCCTGAAGAACATCTGGATTGTCCTTCCTTGAGATTAGCGCCCCAACATTGCCGACGCGTTTCGACGCGACGAAAAATCAGTAACTCGTTAATTCCCGGCGTCGCTGGCGGCACCAGCAATCTCGCCCACAACGCCAAAAGCACGATTTCGTCGCGAACATACCCGCCCGAAACAGAACCGAAACGGTAGTACGGCTACGCTGGCTGCGTGCGCGTCTCACTGCACCACACGACCCGCTATGCATTTGACAGGCAAGTCTCCTTTTCCCCTCACGTGGTGCGACTGCGCCCCGCGCCTCACACGCGCACCACCATCGAGGGCTATTCACTCAAGATCTCGCCGCTGCCCCATTTCCTGAATTGGCAGCAGGATCCGTTTGGCAATTTTCAAGCTCGCCTGGTTTTTCCCGAGCCTGCCAAGCTCCTTACCATCGACGTCGACTTGGTCGCCAATCTCGTGGCCATCAATCCGTTCGACTTCTTCTTGCAGAAGTCCGCCGAGAAACTGCCGATCCACTACGAGCCCGACCTGGCCCGCGAGCTTCTCCCCTACGTGCAGGCCGTGCCACTCGAACCCAAGCTTGCGGCCTTGGTGAACCACTGTCGCGCGCGGATCGCCCGCGAAGGGCGCCGTACGATGGATGTTCTCGTCGAGATCAACCAGCACGTGCAGGGCTTGCTCCGCTACGACATTCGCATGGAGCCCGGCGTTTTTGCGCCCGAGCACACCCTTACCGTGGGCCATGGCTCGTGTCGCGACTTCGCGTGGCTGCAGTGCCAGCTGCTACGCCACCTCGGATTCGCCACGCGTTTTGCTTCGGGCTATTCCATTCAACTTCAACCCGACGAAAAGCCAATTTCTGGCCCCGCTGGCGTCAGTCAAGACGTGGCTGACTTGCACGCGTGGACCGAAGTCTTCTTGCCCGGAGCGGGATGGGTTGGCCTCGACGCCACCAGCGGCTTGCTGGCCGGCGAAGGCCACATTCCCCTCGCCTGCACGCCCGAACCGGGATCCGCGGCGCCGGTCACCGGCTCCTTCGCATGGACCAAGCTCGCCGACGACGAAGAGCTCGGCGAGGATTTCAGCTTTTCCATGACCGTCGAGCGCATTGCCGAAGCGCCGCGCACCACGAAGCCCTACGGCGAGGAAACCTGGTCTGCCATCAACCGCCTCGGCGACACGGTGGATGAAGCACTTGAGAAGAGCGATGTTCGCCTTTCCATGGGCGGCGAGCCGACCTTCGTCTACGCAGCCGACGCCGACGCACCCGAGTGGAACACCACGGCGCTCGGCGGAGCCAAGTTTCGCCTCGCCGACAGCCTGGCGCGCCGGTTGCGGCAACGATTTGCACCGGGCGGCCAGCTGTTCCACGGACAGAGCAAATGGTATCCCGGCGAGCCGCTGCCCCGCTGGAGCATCGCTTGCTATTTCAGGAGCGATGGAGTCCCCATTTGGCAGGACCCGAACCTCATCGTTGCCGAGGACGGGCCGCACGCAACCGTGGACTCGGCTCAGGCGAAGTCCTTCCTAGTCGCGCTCGCCGGTAGGTTGGGCGTGGACAGTCGTCCCATCCAACCGGGCTACGAAGACGCGTGGTACTACCTGTGGCGCGAGCGGCGCCTCCCGGTGAATGTCGATCCGCTGAACTCGCGCCTCGACGACGAGATGGAGCGCAAGCATCTCGCACACGTCTTCGAGGATTCGCTTGGCACCGTGGTGGGTTTTGCCCTGCCCCTTGCGCACGAGCGTGACCGCGGCTGGAGAAGTGGATCGTGGTTCCTGCGCCGCGAGCATCTGTTTCTCGTCGCCGGCGATTCGGCCATGGGCTTCCGGCTCCCCCTCGATTCGCTGCCGTGGGCGGCACCGGGCGACCTGGAAGATAGGGAAGAGAGGTTCGATCCCGATCCGCTTGCCACGCAGCCGCCGCTTCCGTCGCGTGTTGTCCTGCAATCCTCTCGACCCGGCACGGACACCCCCACGGCGCCTCCGCGGCCGGGACAATCGGCGGCTGGGCACCTGCGAACCGCGCTTTGCGCCGAGCCTCGCAACGGGATCCTGCACATCTTCCTGCCACCCCTCTCGGTCGAAGCCTTCCTGGAGTTGGTCGCTGCCATCGAGCAAACTGCCACCGAGCGGGCGCTTCCCGTCCGTCTCGAAGGCTATCCACCGCCAGCGGATCCGCGCTTGGTCAAGTTCGAGCTAACGCCCGATCCCGGCGTCCTAGAGGTCAACATCCAGCCATCTACTTCATGGCGATCGCTCTGCGACCTCACCACGGCGCTCTACGAAGAAGCGCGCGCTTTGGGATTGTCGACGGAGAAATTCGATCTCGACGGCCGCCACAGCGGGACGGGGGGCGGCAACCACATCACGCTCGGCGGGCGAAGCGCGGCGGATAGTCCCCTGCTCCGCCGTCCCGATCTTCTGCGCAGCCTCCTCGGCTACTGGACCAACCACCCGTCGCTGTCGTACTTGTTTTCGGGCCTTTTCATCGGCCCCACCAGCCAAGCACCGCGCATCGACGAAGCCAGGCAAGATGCCCTGGGCGAATTGGAGATCGCCTTTCGGCTGGTCGAGGCCGGCAAAGAATGCGCACCGTGGCTCGTGGACCGATTGTTTCGGCATCTGCTCGTCGACATCACTGGCAACACCCATCGCGCCGAGATGTGCATCGACAAGCTCTACAACCCCGAGGTCGCGTCGGGGCGCCAAGGCATCCTCGAGCTGCGTAATTTCGAGATGCCACCGCACGCGCGCATGAGCCTGGCCCAGCAGCTGCTCGTGCGAGCGCTCGTGGCCAAATTCTGGCGCACGCCCTATCAGCAGCGATTGGTCCGCTGGGGCACGGCACTCCACGATCGCTTCATGCTGCCCTACTTCGTCGAAGAAGACTTCACGGACGTCGTGGCCGACCTCCAGCACGCCGGATTTGCGTTCGAGAACGAATGGTTTCGTCCGCACCTCGAGTTCCGCTTTCCCTTTGTCGGCAAAGTGAATGCAGGTTCGCTGGAAGTGGAGCTACGCCGGGCGCTCGAACCGTGGCACGTCCTTGGCGAGCAAGGCGGGTTCGGCGGAACCGCCCGCTACGTCGACTCGTCTCTCGAGCGGCTGCAGGTGCGCGTGCGCAACTTCACGGACGGTCGCCACCGGCTGTTCTGCAACCGCCGAGTCATACCACTCGCGTCCACGGGCACGCCTGGCGAATTCGCGGCCGGCGTGCGCTTTCGTGCGTGGCAGCCGCCCGAGGCGCTTCATCCAACCATTCCCGTGCATGCGCCGCTCGTCTTCGATGTCTACGACACGTGGTCAGGGCGCGCCGTCGCCGGCTGCACCTACCACGTTTCCCATCCAGGTGGGCTTTCGTTCGAGTCACGTCCGGAAAACGCACTAGTGGCAGAAAGCCGTCGCGCGGCTCGTTTCCTTCCCTTCGGACACACCCCGGGCGGCTATCCTGAGGCCAGCGACGAAAAGAATCCGCTCTTGCCGATGACGCTCGATCTGCGACGCTAAAGCCCTAGCAACCGATGCAGGATCAGCCGCCACCCTCGCCCGAATCGATCGATGACGCCTCGGCGCCGCTCGCAACGACCAACGGCCTGACGGATCTTCTTCGGACGCTCGGCGCCGCCGATCTCCGCCAACGCATCGACCAGGTTCGACAGCACGTTCGCGATCACGGCATTACCTACAATGCCCCCGGCGATCGCCAAGCGGGTGAGCGAGCCTGGAAGCTCGACGCTTTGCCGATCGTCATCGAGCCCGCGGAATTCACAACCCTCAGCAAGGGCATCGCCGAGCGAGCGCACCTGCTCGACCGCGTGCTGGCCGATCTCTACGGCCCGCAGCGACTGCTTCACGAAGGACATCTGCCGGCCCGGCTCGTTCTCGCCAATTCGACCTTCCTGCGACCGTGCCACGGCTTGCCGGCGAAGAACCAGCTCACGCTCTACGCCGCCGACGTCGTACGAACGAAGGCAGGCAGACTGTGCGTGCTGCGCGACCGAACTCAGGCGCCAACCGGAGCCGGCTACGCGCTTGCCAATCGGCTGGTCGTCTCGCAGGTCTTCGCCGAGCCGTTTCGCGACAAGCACACACTCCGCCTGGCTGCGTTCTTTCGCACCTTACGCGAGACCCTGGTCTCGCTGGCACCCACGACTCGCGAACAGCCCCGCGTGGTCCTACAAAGCTCGGGAGCGTCCAGCCCCACCTATTTCGAGCAGGCGTTTCTCGCGCAGTACCTTGGCTATCCTCTCGTCGAGGGCGGCGACCTGACGGTGCGCGAACGGCGCGTGTTCCTCAAAACATTGGGCGGCCTTTCGCCCGTCGACGTCATTTTCCGCCAGACCGAGGACGACTACTGCGACCCGCTGGAGCTACGCCCCGACTCGCAACTTGGCGTGCCTGGTCTGGTGGAAGCGATCCGTGCGGGACAAGTTACCGTCGCGAGCGGCCTCGGTTCGGGTCTTGGACAATCGCCGGCACTGCTCCCCTATCTGTTTGCGATTGCCCGCAACTTCTACGGCGAAACGCTCGCGCTCGACCAGGCGCCATCTTTTTGGTGTGGCGACGCCAGCGCCCTTTCGCACGTACTGGCCAATGTCGATCGCATGGTCTTCCGTACTGCTTGGCCTGGTCTCGGACCCGCGCTGACCTTCCCCGACCGCCTGCCCCCGCCCGAGCGCGACGCATTCGTTCTGCGGCTTCGCTCGCAACCCGAGATCTTCATCGCGCAAGAGCGGGTCGATTCCGCCGCCGAACCGATTCTCGACGGCGACATCCTCGCGCCTCGTCCGTGGGTATTGCGCACCTACGCCATCCGCTCGGGCGACGACTATCAGACCATGCCTGGCGGACTCGGGTTGGCTGCAGCAAGCGCCGACCAAACCGACGTGGCTATCGCGCGCGGCGCGCTGGCCAAAGACGTGTGGGTCACGAGCGACGGACCGGTCCGCCATTTCAGCTTGCTCCCCCCCGCTAGCCACTCGGTCGAGCTGTCTCGAGGCGGCGCCGATCTTCCGAGTCGCAGCGCCGACAACCTCTTCTGGCTCGGCCGCTACGCAGAACGTGCCGAGAGCACCGCGCGCCTCGCGCGCTACTTGCTTGGTCGTCTGACGGACGAGAGCGACGCGGGCGCCTCGTTGCCGACGCTGCTCACCGTGCTCGCCGAGGAGACCGAAACACCGTTGCCCTCGGACTGGCAGATCCAGCCGCTACGTTGGCTGGAGTGCTCGCTTTACGCGTCCGATGCGCCAGGCACGCTGACAAACACACTACGAGCAGCCTTCCGCGCGGCCGCGGCAGTCCGGGATCGACTGTCGGCGGACACGCTTCGCGTGCTGGGCGCCTTGGCCGACGAAGCCGATCGCGCCGACGACCTCGTGCGGGCGCCGACCACGAACAGCCTCGGTGGTTTTCTAGATCGCACCGTGACCGGTCTTTCCGCACTTTCCGGCTTGGCCATGGAAAGCATGACCCGCGGCCACGGCTGGCGCTTCCTCGACATCGGCCGGCGCCTCGAACGGGCCCTCCAGTTGCTCTCGCTCCTGCGCGCAGCCTTTGCGACCGGAGCGGAAAGCGAGAGCGCGCTCCTCGAAGCCTTGCTTGCCGTCGCGGACAGTAGCATCACCTACCGACGCCGCTACCTGGCCGGGCTTCAGGCTGCCGCCGTCGTCGACCTCTTGCTGGTGGATGCGGGCAATCCACGCGCCGTGCTCTTTCAAGTCGCAGCACTGCGCGACCACCTGCTGTGCTTACCCCACGAGGACGCGCAAGCACGCCTGCGACCGGAAGAACGGCTGGCATTGGCTTGCCTTGCTCGCCTGCAACTGCTGGACGTGATTCCGGCCTGCGTTTCAACGACCGCCGGAAAACCGCCGCCCATCTACGACGTGCTCAGCGACGTCGCCGCAAGCCTTTCTACGCTCTCCGACGCGCTTTGCGACAGTTACCTCAACCACGCGGTCATGCCGCGCGCCCTGGCCAGTGCCACGCCTGGGGAAGGGGCGACGTGAGATACCGCATCTGCCACGTCACGCACTACCGCTATTCGGAATCGGTAAGCAGCTCACAACACGACGTGCATCTCCTGCCACGCCATCTGCCGCACCAGCGTTGTCTTTCGGCGGAGATAGCGGTAGTGCCAGCGCCGGTCGTTTGCCATGAACGCGCCGACTACTACGGCAATCGGGCGAACCACATCGCTCTGGCCACGTCGCATACCGAGCTGGTCGTCACGGCCCGAAGCCAGGTCGAAGTCACTCCACGTCCACCCCTGATCGCTGCTGACGATGTCCCCTGGGAAATCGCCGTGACGAACCTGGCCGAGCCGCACTGCGATCTCGATCTCGTAGCGCAAGAGATGGTCTTTCCCTCGCCGTTCGTCGTTCCTTGGCCAGACCTTGCGGCCTACGCCGGCTTGTCCTTCCCCGCAGGACGGCCATTGCTTGACGCCTGCATCGACCTCATGGGCCGCATGCGACGCGATTTCGTCTACGATCCGGGTGCCACCACGATTGCCACGCCGATTGTCGAGGTCTTTCAAGAGCGCCGTGGCGTCTGTCAGGACTTCGCCCATCTGATGATCGCTTGCCTGCGCGCCCTTCGCCTCTCGGCGCTCTACGTAAGCGGGTACCTGGTCACCACGCCGCCGCCCGGCCAGCCGCGACTGCAGGGAGCCGACGCTTCCCACGCGTGGTTGGCGGTCTGGTCACCGCGCTTTGGTTTCGTCGATCTGGATCCGACCAACAATCTGCTGCCGAGCGAGGCGCACATCGCACTCGCCATCGGTCGCGACTTCGGCGATGTGACGCCTTTACGCGGCGTCATTCTGGGAGGTGGCCACCACGAATTGCACGTCGGCGTCGATGTGACTCCCGAGTCCCTTCCTTCGTTTGCTTGAACGACCGACTACGCGACGTCGAGCAAGCCTTGCTTGACCACGAAGTCCCCAACCACGTCGACGCCTACGCCGGCGCGAATGTTGGTGAACACGAACGGTTTGCTTCCGCGCTGGACGCGCGCATCGCGGTCCATGACCTCTAGCGAGGCGCCGACGTGTGGCGCGAGATCGATCTTGTTGATGACCAGCAAATCGGACTTCGTGATTCCAGGCCCGCCCTTGCGGGGAATCTTGTCGCCGCCGGCCACATCGATCACGTAGAGGGTGAGGTCGGCCAGCTCGGGGCTGAAGGTCGCCGCCAGGTTGTCCCCACCGCTTTCCACGAAGATCAGATCCAGGCCCGAAAATCGCTGGGTCAGCCCGTCGATGGCTTCCATGTTGATGGACGCGTCCTCACGAATGGCCGTATGCGGACAGCCCCCGGTCTCGACACCGACGATCCGGTCGGGCGACAAGGCGCCGCTGCGCACGAGGAACTGGGCGTCCTCCTTCGTGTAAATGTCGTTCGTGACCACCGCAAGATTGAATCGCTCGCGCAGTCGCTTGCAAAGAGCGTCGACGAGCGCCGTTTTCCCCGAACCGACCGGTCCCGCGACACCGACACGTAGAGGTTGTTTGTGCGTCACCTGATTTCTCCTTTACGAACGACAGAGTCGACAATAGAGCGTTTCGTGCAAGGCGCTGGCAACCGCCTGCGCGGGCGTAGAGGATCCGATGTCGTCGTCTGCGAGCTGCAGGCTAGAGGACACTGCGTGCTCGATGACGGGCAAAGCAGCCGATAGAATTCGCTGCGCCGCCTGTTGGCCCAAAGGATAAAGCCGG